>CAMLEX010000541.1 GCA_946479055.1 uncultured Bacteroidota bacterium
ATAAAGAAATTTCCAGGTGGATTCTTGCAGATAAACTTTCCGGTTTTTTGTATCCATTGCCAGAAGTCTTTACAATCGTTATTAATTTGCGCATTTAATTTTCTTAAAATGTATTTGCTAAGTTGGGTTTAAATATTCCTCATAAGAATGGCTTTTGTTATGGATATGATGGACAATTTTATTATAAGCTTTATCTACCTTTATTTTGCCTGCAAAGAGAAACACGGCACATTAAGAAGAAAGAAGTAATGACTCATGCATTTCTTCTCAGATCCCGTTAGCCTTCCAGCTTGAGAAATAGTAGCAAACAATTTCTCACCTGGCAAAATCTCCCGGCAGCAGGCTTTTTTATCCACTTTTCCACATCTGGTATTTCAAAAATCTATTTTTAAACAGCATCTTAGACATCGAAAATATTTACACTGCAAATTATCCCTTCATCATGATAATAAAACAGTTCTTCTAATTTACGCAATCGTTTTACTAATATATTTTAAAGCAATTCCTTAAAAATATTCTTAATTGGTTTCGCTAATTTTTTACTTCAGCTCTTTTTCCATTCAGCTTACTTTTTTAAAAAAATTTGGCGGTAATTACTTTTGAGTTACATTTGATATGTATATACATATATATAAATATAGGTACTAACAACAAAAAAAAAGCTGTGGACTGTGACTTTCTATACAATATTAACTGCTCAAAAAAAGTAGAGACCGCTAAAATTGATTTAACTTACAAGACAAACTTTCTTGTTTCATGAAAGGACGATTAGTTGCTTGCACAATCCTGGTAACAGCTGCTGTTACAGGGGCAGTTTTCTGCTTTAGAAATAAAAGCCATGATGATACTGCGCTTCCAAAAACCGTCAGCTACAATTTTCATATCCGGCCTATTCTTTCTGATAAATGTTTTAAATGCCATGGACCCGATGCTAATAAAAGAGAAGCGGGTCTGCGATTGGACATCGCTGATAGCGCATTTGCACCGTTAAGAGAAACAAAAGGTGCTTTTGCTTTGGTAGCAGGCAAGCCAGAGGAATCAGAATTATTTAAACGGATTATTTCCACTGATTCATCGTATATGATGCCTTTGCCGGAATCGCACCTGGGTGCATTGAATGACTTTGAAATAAAATTATTTAAGAAATGGATACAACAGGGAGCTAAGTATGAATCACATTGGGCATTTACAGCTCCTGTAAAATCATCGTTGCCAGATGTTAGTGACAAGGACTGGGTAAAAAATGAAATTGATTATTTCATATTGGATAAAATTAAGACCAGGGGATTACAACCAAATGAAGAAGCAGATAAAGAACGTTTGCTGAAAAGAATATGTTTGGATATTACAGGTTTACCACCATCTGTAGAAATGATGGATAAATTTTTAAAAGATAAAAGCGATAAGGCTTATGAAAAAATGATAGATGCTTTGTTGCAAACACCACAATATGGAGAGAAGATGGCGGTGCATTGGATGGATGTGGCCCGCTATGCAGACAGTTATGGTTACCAGGATGATAATATAAGAACACAATGGCCATGGCGTGATTGGGTCATTCATGCTTTCAATAAAAATATTCCGTATCATAAATTCCTTACCTGGCAGATAGCCGGTGATATGTTGCCGGATGTTAATAAAGAAAAAATATTGGCAACGGGATTTTTCCGCAATCATAAATACACAGAAGAGGGTGGAGTAATAGAAGAAGAATACCGGATCGAATATTTATTGGATAAAACAAAAACTTTCAGCAAAGGCATTTTGGGTATCACTATCGAATGTGCTCAATGTCATGACCATAAATATGATCCTTTCTCTCAAAAAGATTATTATTCCTTGCTCGCTTTTTTCAATAACACAAAAGAAGTGGGTTATGAAGGCGATGTAAGTGTTTCGAAACCTGCAAAGAATCCTATACTGACGATTAGCGAGGAAGATAGAAAAAATATGTTGTCTTTTATCAACTCAAATGATACCGGCAATATGACCGTATCTGTAATGGGAGAAAGAGATACGATGCGTAAAACATTTGTATTGAACCGCGGCGCATATGATCATCCCGGTGAAGAAGTAAAACCAACAGCGGTAAAAGCAGTGATGAAGTTCGATACCGCTAAATTTTCACGCAACAGATTGGGCCTGGCTCAATGGACCGTTGATAAAAACAACCCGCTTACAGCAAGAGTTTTTATCAATCAAATCTGGCAGGAATTTTTTGGGAGAGGCCTGGTAAAAACTTCTGGTGATTTTGGTATGCAGGGCGAACTACCTACTCATCCTGAATTGCTCGATTGGCTGGCCGTTGATTTTGTAGAGCATGGCTGGGATATTAAACGATTAATAAAACAAATAGCTATGTCTGCTACGTACAGGCAGTCAGCAAAAGTTTCCAATGCACAATTAAAAAAAGACCCCGAGAACATTTATTTGTCAAGAGCACCGAGACAACGGTTGAAAGCGGAATTTGTTCGTGACCTGTATCTTGCCAGCAGTGGCTTGTTAGTAAAAACAATCGGCGGCCCCAGCGTGAAACCTTACCAGCCAAAAGGTATTTGGGAAGTGGCTTCATCAGGCAGGGGTGTATTGGCAACTTACCGGCAGGATCACAACGATGCTCTTTATCGGAGAGGGTTATATAATTTTATTAAACTCACCGTGCCACCACCCGGCATGATCATGTTTGATGCCAGCAACCGTGATCAATGTGAAGTAAAGAGATTACAAACCAATACACCATTGCAGGCATTAGTAATGATGAATGATCCTGCAGTGCTGGAAGCTTCAAGAGTATTGGCTCAGAATTTATTAAGTGAATCATCTGCTATTGAAGAAAAAATAACTACCGCCTTCAGAAGAATTATTTGTCGTAAGCCAACGGAAAAAGAGAAAAAGCTATTACAGGATTATTATAATGATCAATTAGCCTTATTCAAACAAAAAAAATTAGATGCTGTAAATACTTTGAAAGTAGGTGAATATCCATTGAACAAAAAAGTAGATATGAATCAATTGGCTGCATTGATGAAAGTGGTGAGTACTTTATACAATATGGAAGAGGCGATAGTAAAATAGTCTGAACTGGGATTTGTGGGATTAATGGGAAACTCGAAGACTGCTTTTCACAAAGCACTGTTGGTGCGACATGTTAGTAGCCTTATTCTGAATGAAAGAATGATTAAGCTCCGTAGGAGCGACATGTTTTGCTGAATAACGAACAGAACGATGAAGTGTGCGACGCCCGGGGGATGCCCGCCCGTACCGAACGCTGGTATCAAAAGTAAAAAAACATAAACGGTACGTTCGGGCGGACCATGAAAAACCAAAGCTGGTTAAAAAAATATTTTTATGGAAAAAGAAATTCTTGAACACAGACTAAACATCAACCGACGGAAGTTTCTTTCCCGGCTGGGTTTGGGTATTGGTAGTGTAGCATTAGGCTCATTGCTTGTACCGGATCTTTTTGGCGGCAGTAAGGAAGAAATGATCATGACGGGATTGCCGCAGTTTGCTCCAAAGGCCAAACGGATCATTTATTTATTTCAAAATGGGGCACCATCGCAGTTGGATCTGTTTGATTACAAACCGATACTCCAACAAATGCATGGACAGGATCTTCCAGCATCCATCCGCATGGGGCAACGCTTAACCGGTATGACTTCTAACCAGGATAAATTTCCGTTAGCAGGAAGCATTTTTCAATTCAATCAATATGGACAATCACGGGCTTGGATCAGTGAATTGCTGCCACATACATCCAAAGTAGTAGATGATCTCTGCATTATAAAAACAATGTTTACCGAAGCGATCAATCATGATCCCGCATTGACATTTTTTCAAACCGGTGCACAGGTTGGTAATCGCCCCAGTATGGGATCATGGTTGAGTTATGGATTAGGCAGTGAGAATAAAAACTTACCTGCATTTTGTGTATTACTGTCAAAAGGAAAAGGAAATGGCCAGGGTGTTTATTCCAAACTCTGGACCAATGGATTTTTAGATTCTATTCACCAGGGTGTGCAATTCAGCAGCGGAGAAAATCCTGTATTATATTTAAATAATCCGGAAGGCATTGACAAAGATGATCGCAGAAAGATGTTGGATAAACTGGTTGCATTAAATGAAGAATCGTATAAAGAATTTGGTGATCCCGAGATCAATGAGAAAGTGCAGCAATATGAAATGG
>CAMLEX010000542.1 GCA_946479055.1 uncultured Bacteroidota bacterium
GAGTTATCTGCTGAGAAATGATTCCAGGGGTACAGAAATTCGATTTACAGATATAACTGAAGTTGCCGTCAAAGAACTTCTTAACCCAGGCATGGTAACTGCCGCCGCATGGGTGGACTTAAATAAAGATAGTTACCCTGAGCTGGTGCTTGTTGGTGATTGGATGCCTGTTCAATTGTTTCAAAATGAATCTGGGATTTTAAAAAATGTTTCGGTAGTTGCCGGGTTCGATAAAACCAATGGGATGTGGTCGTCCATTGTTGCTGATGATATAGATAATGATGGCGACATCGACTTTGTGGCAGGCAACTGCGGTACCAACAATCAATTTAAATCATCAGTAAAAGAACCGATGACCATTTATGCTAACGATTTTGATGATAATGGAACCGTTGACCCGATTGTATGTTATTATATCCAGGGCAAGAGTTATCCAATGGCTTCCCGGGACGAGTTGCTTGATGCAATTGTTCCGCTTCGTAAAAAGTTTGTGAAATACCGGGACTATGCTGATGCTACTGTTGAATCCATATTTTCAAAGGATAAAGTAAATGCGGCTAAACAATATTATTGCTACCAATTGTCGAGCTGTTTATTGATAAACAAGGGAGATAATTCATTTACTGTTCAGCCATTACCTGTGGAAGCGCAGTTTTCCAAAGTATACGGAATACTTGTAAAGGATTTTGATAAGGATGGAGTAAAAGATATATTTCTTGCAGGCAATTTTTATCCTTACAGGGTACAGCTGGGCCGTTGCGATGCCAGCCTTGGTGTATTGATGAAAGGAAAATTGAATAATGTATATGAGGCAGTGCCGCAAAGTAAATCTGGTTTATATGTTGACGGCGAAGTGCGTCGGATTGTTTCTTTAAAAAATGAAAAGAAACAATCTCTCATCATTATGGCAAAAAACAATGATAATATACAAATTGTAAAAGAGAATGATTAAAACCAGGCATGGGTTAAGTGCCTTTGTTCTGCTGATTGTTTGCATTCAATCACAGGCGCAGCGAAACACTGCCAGTCATATTGATGATGCATCCCTGCTTCGGAGGTCAGAAAAAGCATTGACAAGAATTATTGTTCATGATATCTTCTCACCGCCTGTAGCAAGCCGTATTTATTTATATGCAAGCATGGCTGCTTACGAAGCTGCTGTGCCATCACAAAAAAAGTATAGCAGCCTGAAAGCGTCCATATCATCATTCCCGAAAATAGGTGTACAAAACAAAGAAGCGGTAAGTTATAGGTTAGCATCAGTATATGCTTTTTTAAAAGTTGCCCAACGATTTGTTTTTTCAGAGCAGATGATGCAGGATTCTCTTAATAACATATTGAAGGAATTCAAAAAACTAAAACCGTCAGTTTACAAAAATTCAATAGCACTGGGCCAGTTAGTTACCGACAGTATTTTGAAATGGGCGGAAAAAGATAATTACAAAGAAACCCGAAAATTAAGACGGTATAATATAATTAAAGCAACCGGTAAGTGGCTGCCTACTCCGCCCGGTTATATGGCAGCTGTTGAGCCTTATTGGAGTAAAATGCGTACAATAGTTTTAGATTCTGCTTCCGAATATCGGCCAACGCCTCCTCCTGTATTTAGCATAGAAAAAGACAGTGAATTTTACAAACAGGCTTATGAGGTATATGAGACAGGTAATTCACTTACTGCTGAGCAACGTGCTATTGCTTCTTTCTGGGATTGTAATCCTTTTTTTCTGAACACCCAGGGGCATTTAAATTTTGCTACAAAAAAATTATCACCGGGTGGTCACTGGATGTCTATTGCAGGTATAGCAGCTGCAAAAAACAAAGCAGATCTGATAACAACTGCTGCGGCCTATGCCTTTACGTCCATAGCTTTGTATGATGGCTTTATAAGTTGCTGGGATGAAAAATTCCGGAGTAATCTTATACGGCCTGAAACTTTTATTAATGCACATATTAACGAAAAATGGCGGCCTGTCTTACAAACGCCTCCTTTCCCGGAATATACCAGTGGCCATAGTGTTATTTCTACTGCTGCAGCTACGGTACTTACTTATTTTTTTGGTGAACATTTTCAGTTTGATGATATCACTGAAATGGATTTTGGATTACCTATGAGATCATATCGCTCTTTTATAGCAGCCTCTCAGGAAGCTGCCATCAGTCGTATGTATGGTGGTATTCACTATCGTGCAGCTATTGAAGCAGGACAGCTTCAGGGAAACCAGATCGGGGATAAAGTTATAAGTAGGATCAGATTAAAATGAGCTTTGTAAATATTTTCTCTACGATAATGCAGAGGAGCTTATTACTCGTTATTGCAATTTTAACATGATTTGGAAATGATATTTTAGTTTAACAGATTATAATGATGATAATGCCCAATCCTTTGGTAGAATTGATAAACTAAGTTCTCGTTAAGCAGTTGTTTCGGCCGGTTGTATTTGCAGCCAGCCTTTTTACGAGCATTTGCAAGGTTTTAGCTCTGAATTTGAATTTTCTTTTTTAAAAAATGTTTTTGTAACAATGCGATATGATTTTTTTAAAAACATTTAAGTGATAGAATTCGAGAAGATTAAATTCATGTTTCAGTAATGAAGAATTAAGCCGGTGGTGTTTTACCCGTATTGGTTTCAAGGAGGTTATCCATCAACATTTTTGCACGACACTTTCTCGCAAAACGTTACAAGTAAACTCGTTCGATATTCTATTCGTTTATTGCCTGGCAATTAATGCACTTTATTTTTACTAGTTTATTATTTCAGTATTCCAGTCTCTTGTTTCTTGAAAATGAATTCAATTTTTTTGTTTTAAAAGTTTAGTAACTTTGGTTTGCTTTTTTTAATTTTTAATAAAGCTTCTTCATTTATTTCAAAACTAACTGATGAAGAAGAGCAATTATTATAAAGGGCTGATCTTACGAGAATTTTATTTCTCTGGCCATCTATCTTGTGCTGATCTGAGTGATCGGATCGGTAAAAGTCTTCCTTTTACAACAAAAATCCTGAATGAACTTATTGATGAAGGTTGTGTGATTGATTCAGGCTATGCGCCATCAAGCGGTGGCCGCCGTCCGGCTATGTTTACTATCAGGCCGGATACTATCTATATTTTATCGGTTGCTATGGACCAACTGGTCACCCGCATCTCGCTGATGGATATTCACAACAAGCATGTTGGCGAGATTGAAAAGTTTGAATTGCCCCTCCGAAATAATCCTGAAGCTCTTCGCCTGCTAGCTGAAAAAATGGAAGAAGTGATCCGCAGATCAGCTATAGATAAAAAAAAGATCATTGGCGTGGGGATAGGAATGCCGGGTTTTATTGATTTTAAAAAAGGCATTAATTATTCGTTTTTGGAAACCAAAGACAAAACGATTACCCAATTTCTTACCGAAAAAATAAACTTACCTGTATATATAGATAATGATTCAAGCCTTATAGCACTGGCTGAACTAAGATTTGGTATTGCCCGTCATCAAAAAAATGCGATGGTAATTAATATCGGTTGGGGAGTTGGCTTAGGTATGATATTAAACGGAGAGCTTTTTCGCGGCCATAATGGGTTTGCTGGTGAATTTAGTCACATACCACTTTTCAACAATAATAAATTATGTGGATGTGGTAAAACCGGTTGCCTGGAAACAGAGACATCACTACTTGTCATTATTGAAAAAGCAACACAAGGATTAAAAGAGGGGCGTCAATCCGGCTTAAGCAAAAATTTTCCTAGCGGGCATTTTGAACAGGATTATGAGGCTATTATTACTGCTGCATCAAGAGGCGATCAGTTTGCTATTGAACTCTTGTCAGAAGTGGGATATAATATTGGACGGGGTATAGCCATTTTAATTCATTTGATGAATCCCGAATCAGTAATTCTTAGCGGAAGAGGGGCGCTGGCTGGAAAGGTTTTGCAGGCGCCCATACAGCAGGCCTTGAATAAAGATTGTATCCCTCGCCTGGCAGCCAATACAGTAGTCGAGGTTTCAACATTGGGTTACGAAGCTGAACTGATTGGTTCCGCTGCATTAGTGATGGAAAACCGCGTGAAGGAAAATGCAAGGTTGATGGAAAAAGGAAAAAAACTTTCCCAAAAAAAACATTCAATTTGAAAAACCGAATACCGTAGCCATTATCTTTTTTATTAAACTTTAAAACAAACTGTAATGAGACTACCAATCATGCGAT
>CAMLEX010000543.1 GCA_946479055.1 uncultured Bacteroidota bacterium
TATCATATGAACCAGTATGATAATCTCGCCAATCGCTTAGCGCATTACGAAACAACCGGGCCGGAAATATGGAATCAAACAGATGGCAAGATCACTCATTTAGTTTGCACAGCAGGAACAGGCGGTACTGTAACCGGCGTAGCAATGTTTCTGAAAGAAAAAAATCCCAACATACAGATATGGGCCATTGATGTGTATGGCTCATTGCTTACTAAATATTTTCGTACCGGAGAAGTAGATATGAATGAAGTTCATCCTTATATTTCAGAAGGTTTTGGCGAAGACTTTGTTCCTGCAAACTATAACATGAGTGTGATCGATTATTTTGAGCAGGTAACCGATAAAGATTGTGCCATCATGGCCAGAAAGCTGGCGAAAGAAGAAGGTATTTTCTGCGGCTATAGTGCCGGCAGTTGCATACAGGGGTTGATGCAATTAAAAACTAAGCTTAAGAAAGATGATTTGGTTGTTTGTATTTTTCATGATCATGGCAGCCGCTATGTTGGTAAAATATATAATGACCAATGGATGATAGAACGTGGATTCCTGGATGTAAAAACATTTAAAGATGTGATCAGTTCCAGGGGCACTAAACGCCTGATTACCATTGAACCTTCACAAACTGTGGCAGAAGCTGTTGAATTGATGAAAGAGAATGATATCGAACAACTACCCGTCATGAATGGTGATGGCCTGATAGGTGCTATAAGCGAAGGCGGTTTGTTTCAAAAAGTTTTTGACAACCCTGATATTAAACATTCCAAAGTAGCGGACGTGCTTGAACCCTCACTTCCATTGGTAGCATTCGATACACCGGTAGAAAAATTGAGCTCACTCATCAATAGGGGAAATGGCGCGGTTCTTGCAAAAGATGATGCCGGCAATTATCACATCATCACAAAATATGATGTATTGCAGGCATTGGGCAAATAGCCATACAATAAATTTTCTCTTGATGCAACGCACTATTGAAAACGTTTGCAAAAGTGATTTTCGTAGAACTACGATAGTTTTTAACGTTATTAACGAAACGACACTTTCGGTAATTTCCCACAATTTGAGGAAATACTGTAGTAAGTAAATCGGGTTGTTTTGCTCTATACTGCTAAAGGTTTCACAACTATTTTTGTTTCAGAAGTTGATTGAGTCGCTTCAATCATAAATCCAATATCATCCAAGATAAACCAACCGTCCAAGTATTGAATTTTTTTTAAATCCAATTCTGAAAAAACCAAAACGATTTGAAATCCGTATCAATCAACTTCTTATTCTTTAAATTTTGAAATAATCAAATAGAAAATCCAAAATCCTGTAGAAAAACTCAAAATCCAAAAATCCAGGAGAAAAACCAAAACCAAGAATCCTTTCGAAAACCATCCAAGATCCAACAAGTCCAGAAAAGCCAGTTCAGTCCTAAGGGACAAAATGACCAGTCACCGTGTCCAAATCCATGAAAAGATTAAAAATGTCCGGAACCCCTCCTGCTAAACTAAACTTTTGGCAGGAGGCGCGGTGATACAATACCTCTCTTCTTAGCTAATCATTACACTGTTTATTATATACCGTTTCGATTTTTGTGGTAAAAGATATTGTTTTTAGGGACGGGGCATAATCCAATACTGATTTGAGAAAGAGGATGAATTACTCTTTCTCAAATCGAATTGGTATACCTTGCGGCAAAATTCTTTCATGCCTGCATTTACTGATCAGACAGGGCGAATAATCTCTCTTGAAACTCCTCCTCAGCGTATTATTTCATTGGTTCCCTCACAAACAGAATTATTATTTGATCTTGGTCTTGATGAACAAATAGTCGGGATCACTAAATTTTGTATACATCCGCCGGAATGGTTTTATACAAAAACAAGAGTAGGTGGTACAAAGAAGTTGCATATTGATATTATTCATCAACTGCAGCCTGATCTTATCATTGCCAACAAAGAGGAGAATGTTAAAGAACAGGTAGAAGAGTGTGCAAAAAGCTATCCCGTTTGGGTAAGCGATGTCAATAACCTGGAAGACGCTTATGAGATGATTGAGCAAATAGGATTGATCACTGATAAAACCAATGAGTCGAAAGAAATTATAACATCAATTAAAAAAGGATTCTCCCAACTTCGAAATATTCACTCCCCTTTAGGGGGTACCTCGTATCTTATCTGGAACGATCCTTATATGACCGTTGGCGGCGATACCTTTATTCATTCTATGCTGGAAGCCGCAGGTTTCAAAAATATTTTTTCTGATAAAAGCCGGTATCCTGAAGTAACAGTTGAAGAGTTGAAAATTGCCAATTGCCAGTTGTTACTTCTATCTTCCGAACCATTTCCTTTTAAACAAAAACATATCGATCAATTGCAGCCCTTATTGCCTCATACTAAAATTATATTGGTGGATGGAGAAATGTTTAGCTGGTATGGAAGCCATTTGTTAAATGCACCAAGGTATTTTAAAGAATTGCAACAGTCAATAAGCAATTGGCAATAAGCATTGACAACGGCCAACAAATAAAGAACTTCATTTTTCATTTTACGCTATTAACTATTCAATTCTAAATTTCAGGCTCCGATCTTACTTCCAGCATCTTACTTCAACTTCTCGCTCTTCTTCGTAACTTCCATCCATGAGTTTTGCTGAATTTACAAACGAGTGGGAAAGAAAGGAAAATGATAAGCCTTCACGGAAAAAACCGATGTTCCCGGTCAGCCCTGCATTACGTTCTTATCTGCGTCATCATGGCCGCGAAGTAAAATTGCCGGTGTTGTATAAAGATTTACTGCATTATACATTTTCTGTTCCTATTAAAGATAAAAATGGGAAAGACACATTGTGGGAAAAAACAATCTATGATAAACGTGACTGGGATTTTATCCGTGATGGATTGGTAAAGATCTATGCAATTCTTAAAACAGAAGGAGATTTTAGTTTTACTACCCACCTTGATGTTGCCCGTATAGATTATTGCACGTTTGGCAACTCCCACCCTTTCCGTATCCGCATCATCAATAAGTACAACGATAATTATGATCACTATTATATTAAAATTGCCGATGCATCCCGTGTCTATGGCCTGGAATTAGAACATATCCTCTCCCCAAACCGGATCACTTTTTTTACCTGCGATAATACCCTGGTTGAAGAACATATTCCCGGTATCCCCGGAGATATGTTTATTCAGCAATTAATGAATGATCCCAATACCAATAAAATACGATTAGCTAAAGAGTTTGTTCGTTTTAACGAACGTTGTTTTGTTCGATTGCTGGGTGACATGCGCAGTTATAATTTTGTAATTGATATAACACCCGACATCGAGGATTATCAATATCGCATCCGGGCTATTGATTTTGACCAGCAATCGTATGAAGGCAGAAAGAATCTCTACCTGCCCCAGTTTTTTAAAGAAAACTATCCGTATGTGGATCTTTGTTTAAAACACCTTAATAAAGAATCCATTGCACAATACCAGGCGGAAGAACGCACCCTTATTACGTTCCGGCTTGCTTCTTCCCGTTACCGGATCAAAGAATTGCTGGATATTATGTCGCGGGATGAAATATCGGTACCAGAAAAAATTTTGCAATTAAAGAATGAATTGAATGATCATCTTCATACACAGGCTTTTAATAAATGCCAATCCATGGGCCAGGTAGTAAAAAGGCATCTCAAACAGACACTCCAAAAAAATCTGATGCTGGTTCAAAAAAATATGGGTAAAAGCAATGATTGATTTCTATGCTTACAATACATGGAATAAATAAAGTATATTCGCGGCGCTTTAACGGTTGTTGCCTTTTTTTTAACACATTTATTATCAATTAAAGACCAATTGTCGAAATGAAAAAGTACAAAGCCGGGGTCCTGTTCGGAGAAGAACTGGAAGCCCTTTACAAAGATGCAAAAGACAACCAATTTGCCTTGCCTGCTGTTAATACAACCGGTACTAACACAATTAATGCTACGCTTGAAGCTGCTGCAAAAGTTAATTCACCTGTTATTATCCAATTTTCAAATGGTGGAGCGCAATTTATGGCTGGCAAAGGAATGCCTAATGATAAAATGCAGGCAAATATTTCCGGTGGCATCTCAGGAGCATTACATATTCATAATGTAGCTAAATATTATGGCGTGCCTGTTGTATTGCATACCGACCACGCAGCAAAAAAATGGTTACCCTGGATCA
>CAMLEX010000544.1 GCA_946479055.1 uncultured Bacteroidota bacterium
TGCCAACCATATTTTGAATGAAACGGAGCTCGAAAAAATTTGGTTCATTGTTTCTCCACAAAATCCTTTTAAGACAAACTCATCCCTTTTGAATGAGTATGATCGCTTACACCTTTTAAAAATAGCTACGGAAGGCGATACCCGTATAAAGATCTCCGACATTGAGTTTGGTCTTCCCAAGCCTTCTTATACAAGTATTACGCTAGCTCATTTACAGGAAAAAAATCCTGGCCATCAATTTTCGATTATCATGGGAAGCGACAGCTTTCAAAATCTCAATAAATGGAAGAATGCGGAATATATTATTAAACATTATACTATTTACGTTTATAAGCGTCCTGGATTTGAAATTCAGAATCATAGTAATGCAAAACTTAATGTTGTAGAGGCTCCTTTACTTCAAATTTCAGCTACTCAAATCCGTCATTTAATCAAAGAAGGAAAATCAATCCGGTATATGGTGCCTGAAAAAGTGAAAGAAGAAATTGAAAAAGGAAATTATTACAAATAGAAGAGTCCTTAAAAAAAATATCCCAATAACATACAGGCGGCAACAATTACCGGTGCCGGCATCCGGGTATAACAAAGCAATAAAAAAGTACTGAGTATTACGCCCAGGTTTAAAGCACTGATAGTTTTCGCTTCAACCAGGGAAATATCTTTCATGATATAAAATGTTGAAGCGATCATTATACCTATTACTGCAGCATTAATACCTTCAAGTGAGCGATAGACAGCAGCATATTTTTTCATGTTGTTCCATATTGGAAAAAAGAAAAGTACCAACAATGCACTTGGAAGAAATATAGCAACCATTCCTATTAAACAGCCCAACAATTGCATACTCGTTCTTTCCTCCGGCGTAGTGCCCATGTCTTTTAATGCCATGCCTCCTGCGAATGCTGCGATTGAAAAAACAGGACCTGGTACAGCACGAACAATTCCCATTCCGGTATACATATCGTCTTTATCAATTTGTACTACATCAGGATTTTTTTGTTTGATAGCCTCCGGCCTGACGCTGAATTGCTCATACATCATTGGCATTAATACCTGGCCTCCGCCAAACACTAGACTTCCCATCCGATATGTATTTTCAAAAAGATTGATAGGTTTCCTGTTTGGCCACTCTTCTTTACGTGCTGTTTCACTAATGATACCGGCCGCAATAAAAATAATTCCGAACAACCAGAAATTCCACCATTTTATTTTAGCAGGCTTTTGTTCAACCTGGGGTATACGTTTTTTGCTCAGGTTTGTAACAACACCGCCAAGAATAATTACTATAGGAAAAACAGCAGGAAGTTTGAATAAGAAATAAATCACAGCCGTGCTGACGATCATGATTATCCAGGTGACTGTATTGCGAATGGCATGAGGGAATGCTGTGAAGCAGCCGTATAAAAGAAATCCTGCTGCCATAGGAGCGATGAATTTAAAAATATCAGCGTCCAATGCTTTTTTATCAATGTAGTGAAGCAAAAAAGAAAGAGCTCCCATAAAAACACAACCCGGCAGTATCCAGGTAATCAAAGTCAGAACAGCCAACGGAACTCCGCCCCTTTTATAGCCGATAAGTGTAATGGTTTGCGTAGAAGAAGCACCCGGTAGTAATTGACAAAACGCATTATATTCCATCAATTCCTGCTCTGTTATATAAGGCGTTTGACGGACAAATGTTTTCATCATCATTGCGATATGTGCCTGGGGTCCGCCAAAAGCAGTAAAACTGTAAAATAATACAGTCTTTAAAAAATGTAAATGGCGAAACAGCATCAGCGCTTACACATAAAAAAATAAGGGACAGTATTGTTGACTCATCAGGGTCTTGCAGTTTGAAGGTAAATGATTAAAAACATTTTATACTAAATTCATTGAAATTTTTAAAATGGCCTGTCCCGCTAATTGCGGGAGTAAATTCCATTCCGAATCAAGTCTGGGACAAGTTCTGGCCAAAATAAAATAAAAAATAAACGAATGAAAAAACTCGGTATTAGTGTTATGCTGATTCTTTCTTTAAAAGGACTGGATGCACAAATAAAGCAAAGGCTTACGCAGGCTATTGATAAAATAGAACCAAAATGTATTGAATGGCGAAGACAATTACATCAATATCCTGAATTGGGTAATCGTGAATTTAAAACAGCGAGGCTTATAGCGGAGCATTTAAAAAGAATTGGTTTGGAAATAAAGGAAAACGTTGCTAAAACAGGTGTGGTGGGAATTTTGAAAGGAGCAAAACCGGGGCCTTGTATTGCATTACGTGCTGATATGGATGCATTGCCGGTAGCGGAACGAGTGAAGATACCGTTTGCTTCAAAAGAAAAAACAATTTACAATGGCGAAGAAGTAGGCGTAATGCATGCTTGCGGGCATGATACTCATGTAGCCATGTTGATGAGTGTTGCCGAAATTCTTTCTGGGATAAAGTCGGAATTAAAAGGAACAATAAAATTTATCTTTCAACCCGCTGAAGAAGGGGCTCCTGATGGTGAAGAAGGCGGAGCAGCCTTGATGGTAAAAGAAGGTGTGATGGAAAATCCTAAAGTAGATGCGATTTTCGGACTGCATATTCAATCACGGATTGAATCAGGGAAGATTGAATATAAATCAGGATCTTTTATGGCGGCTGCTGATTTCTTTTCTATTAAAGTAAAAGGCAAAGCAAGTCATGGCTCGCAACCCTGGCTTGGTGTGGATCCTATTGCTGTTTCAGCACAAATAATACAGGGCTTGCAAAACATTGTCAGTCGTGAATCGGAATTGACTAAAGCTCCCGTTGTTATTACCGTTGGGAAAATACAAAGCGGCGTGAGAAATAATATTATCCCTGAAGAATGTATAATGCTGGGTACTATCCGGACACTGGATAGTGCTATGCAAAAAGATGTACATAAAAAATTCATACATACCATCACCAAAATTGCAGAAGCTGGAGGTGCGGAGACAGAAGTTATTATTGACACAAAAACATTGGTAACATACAATGATCCGGCACTAGTAAAAAAAATGCTTCCTTCTTTACAAACAGCTATCGGAGCTGATAATGTATCAGAAAGAGAATGGGTGACAGGTGCTGAAGATTTTTCTTACTATGGAACAAAGGCACCGGCCTTTTTCTTTTATCTTGGAGGTATGCCCAAAGGAACGGATAGTAAAAAAGCTCCGCCACATCATACCCCTGATTTTTATGTAGAAGATGGCGCTATGAAAACAGGTATCAAGGCTTTTTGTCAATTGGTAACGGATTATTTAAACATGAAATAAATGAAAAAAATATGTTTTTCTCTTTGCTTATCTTTTTTGACATCCATTGTGTCTGCGCAAAAAACCGATCATAAACTTCTTGCAATACTTACAGCAGCTATTCAAGGTTTTAATGGTGATGTTGGCATTTATATAAAAGAACTTAAAACAGGAAAAATAGTTGCTATCAATGCTGACACTATTTTCCCAACAGCAAGTATTGTAAAAGTGCCAATACTGATTGGTGTTATGGATAAAATTGAAAAAGGAGAATTGAGTTATGACTCCGCACATATTTACAAAGATTCTTTGTTATATGAAGGAGAAGATATCCTGGGGTCTTTTAAAGATGGAGAAAAAATTTTACTAAAAAAAATAATGATGTTGATGCTAACTACCAGTGATAATACTGCCAGCCTTTGGTTGCAAAAGCTTGCCGGAACGGGTACAAGGATCAATGAAATTTTAGACAGCATGGGATTTGCAAATACAAAGATTAACTCAAGAACAAAGGGTCGTGAAAATAATCGAAGTATGTACGGATGGGGCCAAACTACACCGAAAGAGATAGGAACTTTATTTGAAATGATTTATCGTAATAAAATTTTCTCACCTGCGGCCTGCGATCGGATGATGCGTAACCTCGGCCGCAATTTTTGGGATGAACATGAAGCTATTTCTCAAATTCCACCCTATATAGAAGTCTTTAGCAAAAACGGTTGTGTGGATGCTGTTCGTAGCGAGGTGTTACTGGTCAATGCTCCTCATAATCCGTATGTCTTTTGCTTTTTTACTAAAAATAATAAAGACACAAGCTGGAAACATGATAATGAAGCCTGGAGCCTGGCGAGAAAAACTTCCAGGTTGGTATGGGATTATTTTGAACCGAAAGATAAATGGGAGAAGCCAGCTCAGTAAAAAATA
>CAMLEX010000545.1 GCA_946479055.1 uncultured Bacteroidota bacterium
TCAATAGTCAATAGTCAATAGTCAATAGTCAATAGTCAATAGTCAATAGTCAATAGTCAATACATTTGTAAACAAGTAAAGATACAATTATGAGGGCAGTCATTCAGCGGGTTTCAAAAGCCAGTGTTACTATTAATGGAAGTGTTCATTCGCAGATCAACGAGGGGCTTTTGGTTTTATTGGGTATTGAAGATGCGGATACGATGGAAGACATCGAATGGCTCAGCAGCAAAATTATTAACCTAAGAATTTTTAATGATGACAACGGCGTGATGAATGTATCGGTAAATGAAAAGGATGGGGAAATTTTATTGATCAGCCAGTTTACATTGCATGCCTCCACCAGAAAGGGTAACCGGCCTTCATATATCAAAGCTAGTAAGCCGGAAATCGCTATCCCGTTATATGAGAAAATGATTAAACAGCTTTCAGCAGATCTTGAAAAAACTATTAAAACCGGTGAATTTGGCGCTGATATGAAAGTGGAACTATTAAATGATGGACCGGTAACAATTGTAATAGATACAAAAAATAAGGAATGAGGGTTAAATTGAACGTCCCACTCACTACTCTCCATTCACCACTCACTATTCCACCCCTACCTTCTCTGAATATGTCTTCCCATCCACTAATTGTACCCTTATGAAGAACATTTTTTCCCTTACAGTAATGCGGAAAGTATAATTATCGGCATTTACTTCTTTATGTTCCAGGATACGGTTTCCATCCGATGTCCAAACGATAATACTTTTAATATCCTTTGTGCTTTTAATGGTAATCTGTTTGCCTGAAGTGTGTATGCGGTAAGGCTTGCTTGATTTTTCAATTTCTTTAACAGATTTATCAATGCCTGAAGATTGCGCATGTGTAAGAATTGATAAAAATGTAATGGCAATTACTGCCATGGTTTGACGTAAGAACATCATACTATAGTTTTTCACCTCTACTGATATCACAGTGTTAAAGGCGGTTTACGATAATCGATTTTATAGTTTCAAAAGGCAGGGATCGGTAAGGAGGGCTATAACGGCAAGAATCATGCTATATTGCAAGAACTATCAAAAAGTATTGTTATGACTATTCAAAATGCACAGCAGCAGGTAGATCAATGGATAAAAACAGTTGGTGTACGATACTTCAGCGAGCTGACCAATATGGCTATACTTACAGAGGAAGTAGGGGAGCTAGCCCGTATTATGGCCCGTCAATATGGTGATCAGTCATTCAAAGAATCAGATAAAAATAAAAACCTGGCGGATGAAATGGCCGATGTATTATGGGTATTAATTTGCCTGGCTAACCAGACCGGAATTGATTTAACGGATGCATTGCAGAAGAATTTTGAGAAAAAAAATATCCGGGATGCAGAACGTCATCTGCAAAACGAGAAACTAAAAAACAATAAGGAAGAATAAAAGTTGGCATTATTTTTTTCAATCTTAATATATGCCTGTTAAAACCATCTGGAATAGTATCAAGCATGCTTTTGAAGCAGTCTTTGAGCACAAAGTATTAAAGCTTAGCGCTGCACTGGCTTATTATACGGTTTTTTCATTACCCGGTCTTATCATTATTATCGTTTGGGTAAGCGATATATTTTATGGACATGAAGCTGTAGAGGGAACCGTGTATGGGCAAATAGCAAATTTGGTGGGTTCTGATGCGGCCTTGCAGATCCAGGAAACTATCCGGAATTCTGCCTTATCCTCTGAAGGCAGTTTTGCTACTATTATCGGCTTGATTACTTTAATTATCGGAGCAACCAGCATATTTGGCGAAATTCAGGATTCCATCAATCAGATATGGCGGCTCAAGGCCAAACCTAAAAAAGGGATGGGTTGGCTAAAATTAATTATTAACCGGCTATTGTCTTTTTCTATGATTATTTCCCTGGGCTTTTTATTGTTGGTTTCACTTATACTTAATGGTATAATGGATTTACTGATAGGCCGCTTAACGCAGATTTTCCCTGAAACCCAGGTTATCCTTGCATATATTGTAAACCTGCTTCTTACATTCATTATGACTTCTGTTTTGTTCGGTCTCATATTTAAAGTGTTACCGGATGCCCGTATAGAATGGAAGCATGTACGAGCCGGAGCTTTTACAACTGCTTTGCTTTTTATGGGCGGTAAATTCCTGATCACCTATTACCTCGGACATAGCAAGATGTCATCCGCGTATGGCGCCGCCGGTTCCATTATCGTTATTTTATTATGGGTATATTTTTCATCCATTATTCTATATTTTGGAGCTGCTTTTACCAGGGCCTATGCCATTTGTTCAGGCTCACATATATATCCCAATAGTTATTCAGTATGGATAGAGCAGGTGGAAGTACAAACAAAAAAAGATCTGCAGGAAACAAAAGATGCTAATGGAATAAACAAGAGCTAGTCTCAATATAAAGGCAAAATTTTCAATCCGCGGTTATAATTATTTTCCAGCAAGCCCCAGCCTGTCTTTGACATTTGGAAATCTTAAAAGCCGACCCTGTAAGGGTTGTAAAAAAATCCGTAGTCAACCATATTGCGATTATATAAAAGTAAATCCGGGTGAGGCCGGTAAACTGATATTTCCATGGAAAGATCAGATAATGAGCATACACAGTGGATTATAAAAGATGCTACACGGAAAATAGCTATATAAACCTTGCAGTTTTACTTTTGTCAATTCCTTGTAATCCCTAGCATCATATAAATCGTGGTTCTATTATCTTTGCGCCCTATGGCAAACGATTCGAACAAATTTCAGACGATCATTTCGCATTGTAAGGAATACGGTTTTATTTTTCCCAGCAGTGAAATATATGACGGGCTCCAGGCTGTGTATGATTATGGCCAGTGGGGCAGTGAGTTAAAGAAAAACATCAAAGACTACTGGTGGAAAAGCATGACACAGATCCATGATAATATTGTAGGGATAGATGCAGCAATTTTCATGCACCCGACTACCTGGAAAGCTTCCGGTCACGTTGATAATTTCAACGATCCGATGATTGATAATAAAGATAGTAAAAAACGTTACCGGGTAGATCATCTTATTGAAGGCCATGCTGAGATAATGGAAAAAGATGGTCGGCACGATGAAGCAAAAGGAATGCTGGATGAAATGGAACGACTGTTAGCAAAAGACGATTTTGAGGGATTGAAAAAGCTGATCACCGATCATAATATTAAATGCACAATCAGTGGCACGGCAAACTGGACGGACATCCGGCAGTTTAACCTGATGTTCTCAACAGAGTTTGGTTCTACAGCGTCATCAGATGAAGAAGATAATACGATTTATTTACGACCAGAAACGGCGCAGGGCATCTTTGTCAATTTTCTGAATGTGCAGAAAACCGGCCGGATGAAAGTTCCATTTGGTATTGCACAGATCGGTAAGGCATTCAGAAATGAGATTGTTGCAAGACAATTCATTTTCCGGATGAGAGAGTTTGAACAAATGGAAATGCAATTCTTTGTTCGTCCCGGCACAGAAGGCGAATGGTACAAGTATTGGAAAGAGGTAAGATTACAATGGCATTTAAGTTTGGGTCTGCCTGCTGACAAGTATCGTTATCATGACCATGTAAAGCTGGCGCATTATGCAAAAGAAGCTTGTGATATAGAGTTTGAGTTTCCTATTGGTTTTAAAGAAGTGGAAGGTATTCATTCAAGAGGTGATTTTGATCTAAGCCAACACCAGCAATACAGCAAAAAGAAGCAGAATTATTTTGATAATGATATTGATCCGGCAACAGGAAAGCCTTATGGAAATTATATTCCTTATGTAATAGAAACTTCTATTGGTTTGGATAGGATGTTTTTATTGATGGTGAGTAATGCTTATGAAGAGCAAGATCTGGGTACGCCTGAGAAACCTGACAGTAGGGTAATATTAAAATTTCCGCCAAAGTTGGCTCCTATAAAAATGGCTGTTTTCCCTCTGGTAAAAAAAGATGGATTGCCTGAAATTGCAAAATCAATTATAGAGAATTGCAAATCTTCATTTAGATGTTTTTATGAAGAAAAAGATGCAATCGGTAGACGATATAGAAGACAGGACGCTATTGGAACTCCATTTTGTGTAACTGTAGACCATCAAACCAAAGAAGACAATACGGTTACTATCCGGCATCGGGATAGCATGGAGCAGGAAAGAATTTCAATTGATAAAATAA
>CAMLEX010000546.1 GCA_946479055.1 uncultured Bacteroidota bacterium
GATTTGCCTGCAGTACAAGTTGGTGATCCTTTCCAGGAAAAAAAATTATTGGAAGCTTGTTTGGAAGTTATACAAACAGGAGCGGTAGTAGGTATGCAGGATATGGGAGCCGCAGGAATTATTTGTTCTACTGCCGAGATGAGTGCCAAAGGCGAAGTAGGTATGCGAATTGACCTGGATAAAGTTCCAACCCGTCAACAAAATATGAAAGCCTGGGAATTATTGTTGAGTGAAAGCCAGGAAAGAATGCTGATGGTAGCAGAGAAAGGTAGAGAAGATGAAGTAAAGAAAGTTTTTGAAAAATGGGACCTTCCTTGTTCTGTCATTGGTGAAGTAACAGATGATGGTATCCTTAATTTTTATATGCATGGTGAATTGGAAGCATCCTTGCCTGCGCATGAATTAGTGTTAGGTGGTGGTGCGCCGCAGTATGATCGGGAATATCGTGAGCCTGCTTATCTTGCCGAGATAAAAAAGTTTACTGCTTCAACTGTACCCGAACCACAAGATTTGAAATCAATAGCGGAACAGATAATACAACTGCCTTCTATAGCTTCCAAGCGTTGGATATACACTCAGTATGATAGTATGGTAGGAACTGTGAATACATCTACTAATGCACCTACTGATGCTGCTGTAGTTGTAGTAAAAGGGTCTGAAAAAGGATTAGCTGTTACTACAGATTGCAACAGCCGCTATGTATTCGCTGATCCATACAAAGGAACAATGATAGCTGTAAGTGAAGCCGCAAGAAATATTGTTTGTAGTGGTGGTCAGCCGCTGGGGGTTACTAACTGTTTGAATTTTGGAAATCCTTACGATCCGGAAGTATATTATCAGTTTGTTCATGCCATAAAAGGGATGGGAGAAGCTTGCAGAAAATTTGATACACCGGTAACTGGTGGAAACGTTAGTTTTTACAATCAAAATCCCGAAGGTCCTGTAAATCCTACTCCTACAATCGGTATGGTAGGTTTGTTGGAAGATATTAATAACAAGATGACCCTTGATTTCAAAGAAGAAGGTGATGTTCTTTATTTATTAGGCCATTCACAAAATGATATTAACAGTTCTGAATACCTGCATAAAATAGTCGGTGCTAAATATTCTCCGGCGCCACATTTTGAGTTGGAAGAAGAATTTGCATTGCAACAAAAATTGACTGAAGCAATCAGTAAGAAAATAATCCGTTCTGCACATGATATAAGTGAAGGAGGTTTGTTTGTCACTTTGTGTGAAAGCGGATTTAACCGAGAACTAGGATTTTCTGTTATTACTAATAATGGCTTCAGGAAAGATGCCTGGCTTTTTGGAGAGGCGCAAAGCAGGGTGCTGGTTAGTGTTTCATTGGACAAAGTAAATGAGTTTGAAAAATTGCTGGCGAACTTTCCTTTTGAAAAAATTGGTGTTGTAACTACCGGTGAGTTAGTGATAAATGGTGATTTTTGGGGAACTATCGATTGGTGGAAAGACAAGTATGATACTGCTATCGAAAACTTTTTATCAAGGGAAGACGCTGGTTCTGCGTTGATCCCTATTTAATGAAATGATGATACTATAAAAAAGGGAGCAGATTAGCTGCTCCTTTTTTCATTGTAAACGAATTGTATCTTTATAAAAATTGTATCAATGGGAAAAAAGATCGCCATAATAGGTGGAGGTAACCTGGGAACAGCTATAGCTGAAGGATTATTAAAAAGTAAATTCAGCAAGGCTGCTGATATTGTCATTACGAAAAGAAATACGTCAACACTGAAATTGCTGCAAGAAAAAGGCATTGAAATAACCGATGATAACAATGCAGCGGTTAAAAAAAGCGAAGTGATCATCCTGGCAGTAAAACCATTCCAGGTAGCTGATGTATTAAACGGTATAAAAAAAGAATTAAACAACGATAAAATGCTGATTTCCGTTGTAACCGGTGTACTGATCAGTGAAATGGAAGGGATAGTCAAAAAAAATATCACCTATTTCCGGGCTATGCCCAATACGGCCATTGCTATTCAGGAAAGCATGACCTGCATTTGCAGCAAGGACGCTGATAGTATGACTACAAAATATGTCAACGAGCTTTTCAGTACGGTTGGTAAAGTGGTAACGATTGATGAAAAACTGATGGAAGCGGCTACTATACTGGCAGCCTGCGGTACTGCTTATGCTATGCGCTATATCCGTGCTAATATACAAGGCGGTATTGAAATAGGTTTTGATGCAGCCACTGCCTCGCTGATTTCCGCACAAACAGTAAAAGGCGCAGCTGAATTATTATTGCAAAAAGGATCTCACCCCGAACAGGAAATTGATAAAGTAACCACACCGAAAGGATGTACTATCGCAGGGTTAAACGAAATGGAACACCGGGGATTTAGTTCTTCACTTATACGTGGAGTAGTTGCGAGTTATAAAAAAATTGCAAAGGATTAGTGGGATAGTTACCGGATACCAGTTTCCTGTAGCCAGCAACGGTTAACGGTTTCCGACAGAGAGAAATTCTAAACACTGAAAACTGTTTTTCAATATGTCCACTTCTTTTTTTACACTGATTATAACAGTAATATCTGGCTGGCTTTTTTCATATTGTCAAGATATACAAGAGTGCGACGCAAGGAACGATTATAGTCGCACTACAGCCGGGAACCATAATTTTTCCCTCATTAATGTCTAGTTTTTCCACAGTCAGCATTTCAAATTTTAGCAGCTAAAGAATTTGCCTTAGCTTTGCATGACCGCTGGGAAAATCTTCGTTTTCACACTGAACTTGTCGAAGTGTCCGATGGTCAATGAGGTGGGGCAAATTTTCTGAATATTTTGTAGAATTGGATTTGAAAGTAACTAAGCTGTTTCCGAGCAAATTAGTATTTGCCTGACCTATCTTTTTTTGACAATAAACAAATTGACCATATCATGGCAAAGTACATTTTTGTAACAGGCGGTGT
The DNA here is from genome assembly GCA_946479055.1 of uncultured Bacteroidota bacterium. Next base: position 2,937 of record CAMLEX010000546.1, read on the forward strand.
TTCTTCATCATTAGGTAAAGGCATCATTGCCGCCTCACTTGCTAAATTGTTGCAGGCAAGAGGCTTAAAAGTCACTATCCAAAAGCTGGATCCTTATATCAATGTCGACCCCGGTACTCTCAACCCTTATGAACATGGTGAATGTTACGTAACAGAAGATGGCGCCGAAACCGATCTCGATCTGGGACACTATGAAAGGTTCCTGAATATTTTTACTTCGCAATCTAACAACGTAACTACCGGTCGTATTTACCAAACCGTTATCAATAAAGAAAGGGAAGGAGCATACTTGGGAAAAACCGTGCAGGTGGTTCCGCATATTACTGATGAAATCAAGCGGCGCATGATGGTGCTGGGGCAGGATGATAAATATGATATTGTTATCACGGAAATTGGCGGTACTGTAGGGGATATTGAAAGCTTACCTTTTATAGAAGCGGTTCGCCAGTTGCAATGGGAACTTCCGGAAGATGATACGGTTGTTATTCATCTTACATTAATTCCTTATTTAAAAGCAGCCAAGGAGCTAAAGACAAAACCTACGCAGCATAGTGTAAAAATGCTGAGTCAGGAAGGTGTACATCCAGATATCATTGTATGCCGGATGGAAAGATCATTGTCAGTAGACCTGCGTCGTAAGATCGCTTTGTTTTGCAATGTAAAACCGGAAGCAGTTATCGAAGCGGTAGATGCGCCAACTATTTACGAAGTGCCGCTTACTATGATGCGTGAAAAGCTGGACCTGATCTGTTTAAAAAAGCTTAACATCACTAATTATAATGAGCCGGTTCTCACAAAATGGAAAGAATTCCTGGATAAATTAAAATATCCTAAAAGCAAAGTAACAATCGGCTTGATTGGAAAATATCTTGAACTGCAGGATGCTTACAAATCTATATTAGAATCGTTTGTACATGCAGGGGCGATGAATGAGTGCCAGGTACAGATAGTGAATGTACACAGCGAATATATTACAGAGAACAATGTTGCAGAAAAACTGGCGGGTCTTGATGGATTGCTCGTTGCACCGGGTTTTGGTCAGCGTGGAGTAGAAGGAAAGATCACCGCAGTGAAATATGCCAGGGAGAAAGGCCTTCCTTTCTTTGGCATCTGCCTGGGTATGCAAATGGCCGTTATTGAATTTGCAAGAAATGTGCTTGGATTGACAGAAGCCAACTCTACGGAAATGGATCCACAGGCAAAAGACCCCGTTATTGACCTGATGG
>CAMLEX010000547.1 GCA_946479055.1 uncultured Bacteroidota bacterium
AACATTCATAAAAATCAAAGGCTAAGGGTAAAATTCGGGTAATGAAAAAATGATGAAACCTTAACCTATTAATAGATGAGACAACTGTGAGAAAAAAAAGTACTACCCGGGAAAAAAGAATTTTTAATCCTTTGCCTTTTCGACAGCAGCAGGAATCTCACCCTCCCGGTCTAATTACACTTACATGCCATTGCTGCAGGCAATCCACCTACGCCATGCAAATTATAAATAGCTATAAAGAAAGCAGCACGATCCCTCTACGCCAAACGAATAAAAGAAAGGTAATGTCCCCCGCTGGCGGGGGCCGGCTCATTGATCTAAGAAAAATAACAAGCAGGGGTGGACGAGGCCAGGCCTTCATCCACCCCCATTTGAAAAAGTCTTATAATTTGTAACACTTCCCCCGCCAGCGGGGGACAACGATATGTCTTTATTAGAATGGCGTAGAGAGATTGGATTGCCTTTGGCAATGACGAGAAGATCCTGAAAAGAATTCAGGATGACGGACTACAATAATCACTTGATGTTGTATAGTTTTCTGCTGTGATCAATTTCAATGCGCTCATCTATGCGCTGTAAGAATAATAACATTGTTTCGTCGCTAAAAGAAGAGGCAAAAGCATACTTATCCTGCATGGAAAGATGCAATTGATCAATCCGCTTCATCCGCTCATCATCAGACATTCTAAAAGAAGTAAGCATCAACACGAGATCATCGATCGATTGCAAACAATCATCTAACAATTGCTCAAAGACCGTTTTGCAATAATCAAGTTCACTGCTACTGTATTGTCGGCCTTCCCTGATATGCGCCATCGTTTGTTTTGACAGCTTAACAATACGAAGCGGGTAAGAAATAATATCGGCGACCTTTGCCGAGTTTTTAATTCGGGGATTTATTAATTCCCGCCTACGAAAGAAATCGCTGTGAAGATTGAAGTCGCCGTTCTTAATGTTCCCAATAGTGGTTAATCCTTGCTGGGCTATCTTATAACCTTTTTGTACATAATCAAAGTATACTCTTAATGCAGCTACCTGCTGAAGCAGGTATTTCTTTTGAGTTTTCTTTTGTTGTGTCCACTCAGCAATAGTTTGGCTAAACAAAGCATTTGATAAACACAACAATACTATTATTAATCGCGTTTTCATAAGCCGTATAGTTTTCTGATAGTTTCTATTTCAGCTTTTTTAGTGGCTCTTTGCAAGCTTAGGATTTTATTCTGCTGATTGAATTGCCGGAGGTCATTATAGTTAGACTGTAGCTCATCGGAGACAGCATTAATGATAGCCAGTCTTTTTCCATCGCTCATCTGTGTAGCAAAGGCATTGACAACAATGAAGAGCTGATCAACGTTTTTAAGGCTTTCTTCGAGTATGCCGTTATATATGGAGTACATGTAGTCCAGTTCATCAGCGGTAAAGTTCTTGTCCTGCTTGAAAAGCGACCATGCCTGTTTGTATTCCTGAACAATAGCCGCTTGCTTAGAAATAATATCTCTGATTCTTTGATAATTGGCGATAGCAGCTTTTACTTTCCAGAGTTCATCAAAATAGTTAGCGTATAGTTCTTTTTGTTTGTTGACCCAATCACCAATTTCAGTTAATTTTAATTTGGATAGTTCGTTCTCAATAGTCTTTTGTGCATTCTGCAGCCAGATGGTTTTATTTTGCAAGCGTTGAATTTTTAAGTCAACAGCAATGATGGCTTTTTTTACTCCCTGTTTGATTATTTCGAGAACAGGAATTTGCGCCTTTGTATATACGGCGAAAAGTAATGCCACTGCTATGCATATTCCTTTCATAACTTTTTATATTTAGAAGGCCCGATGAATAATAAGTTTTGCTGCGGATCGAAGGAGATCAAATCACCGGATTCTGTTTCCTGCAGGAGTTTATGTTTGCTATCGAAAATACCGGAACTCTTCGATTGTTTATATTCTGGTTCTATGGGCTTGCCATCCAGTATTCGTTCATATCTCCATTTGCGAAGGATGTTGTACTCCCCTGCGGTTTTGTTTTGCAGAGTAATAACGAGCGTATCATATTCAGTTCCGTATTCATGATGTGAGAAACGGATGTAAGTGCCGGGGATAAATGACTTTACCGATTCGGGTTTCAACCCATGGCACCCACAAATTAAAAGCAAGATCAATAGTTGAATGATTAAGAAATATTTCATAAAAGCTCTGTTTAGGGCAAAAATTATTTTTCTACAATTATCATCCCATATCTATTGGAACTACATTGGTTTGGATTTACCCGCTCCGGATGTCGCTAGCCATAGCAGAAAGTGCTTTTTGTATATCGCCGTTAAATTTGGCAGCGTACTCCATCAGTTTAACTTTTTCGGTTTCTTCTGTGGTATAAGCCAGGTATTCCTCCAATGATACTTCTGTGCGATACACTTTGCTTAGGATACCGCCGAGGGATATAAAAACTTCTTTATATTTTTTGGAGGGATCATTTGATTTATTAAGCGAGAGAATAAGCGATTTTTCTTTTTCAGTCAATCCCAATAATTCCTGGATTATGGTAAACTTATTTTGGTATTTTGACTGATCAAGTAAGATCATCGTGTCGCAGTTATTAATGATAGCTTGCTTCACGATCTTGGAAGAGATTATATCCTCTACTTCCTGCGTTACCGGAATAAGCTCGCCGAAAAATTTGCGGATTGTTTTTACCCAATATTGAATGGCCTCCTCCATACCTTTTTTACTAAGAGCTTTCCAAACCTCTTCCAGAACTAATAGTTTCCGAATACCTCTTAATTTTCTCATTTTGGAAATAAAAACATCCATCAATATAATTGTAATGACAGGAAATAAAATGGGATGATCCTTGACGTTATCAAGCTCAAATACAATAAAACGTTGGGATAATAAATCAAGGTTTTGTTTTGCGTTCAACAGGTAATCAAACTCTCCTCCATTATAATAGGGCCGCAACACGTATAATAAATTGGCTATGTCAAAATCTTTCTCTTTGACCTTATCCTTCCTAAGCACTTCAACAAATTCTTCCTGCAGGTATTCAAAAAATGTATCAAAACATGGGAATAAGTTCGGTTGCCTTGCAAGTTTTTCATAATAACCAATGAGTGCATTGGACAGAGCTACATATTCGGAGCGAATAAACGTCTCATCATTCTGTTTCCAAAGAGCCAGCAGTAAAGTCTTGATACTTTCTCTTTTTTCAGTATCCAGTATCTCGCCTTCTCCAATGTAGAAGGGATTGAATTTAAATGGATTCTTTTCGTCATAAGTATAATAATGGCCTTTTACCATCTGGCACAACCCCTTGTAACTATGTCCTACATCGACAATAACGATGTGCGAGCCCTGCTCGTAATAGCTTCGGAGCAAGTGATTGGCGAAAAAAGACTTGCCGCTTCCGCTTGGTCCCAAAATGAATTTATTTCTATTGGTAATTAAGCCTTTTGTCATAGGTTCATCAGAAATATCAACGTGCACCGGTCTTCCGGTTAAACGATCTCCTAACCTTATTCCGAAGGGACTAATGGAGCTTCGATAATTTGTTTCAAGATTCAGAAAGCAACAAGCTTGCTCTGCAAATGTGTCGAAGCTATCATTCATGGGAAAGTCTGCTTCATTACCCGGTATGCCCGCCCAGAATATTTGCGGTGCGCCGTCCAGCTCTTGCTTCGGTACCGCATCCATCTGGGACAGGGCTGATGATACCAGGTTTCTTATATCCTTTAATTCATCTTTGTTATCTGTCCAAACCAATACATTGAAATGAGCTTTTACAGGAAGCCGTTGTTGAGAAATAGCTTCATTTAAAAAATCATTAGTTGCATCACGACTGATAGCATTCTTTCTTGAGTATGCAGAAAGCGATTGCAAGCGCAGTCTTTTACTTTCTAATTTCTGAATAGTCTTTTGCTGATCGTCAATAAAGATGAACTGATTGAATATATGATTGCATGGAAGCAGTTGACCTAATGGCGAAGCAAAGCCTACACTGAATTTTGTTTTATCAGTGGAGTATTTATCATAGTTGATTCTTGATCCGCAATAAGCAGGCAGATCCTGGGCATCGGCCAGTGTAAATAACTGGCAATAGTTATTACCTACCTGTATACCATTGTTGTTGAAATGTATATCTCTTAGCAAGTAATTAATTTCACCAGGTTGC
>CAMLEX010000548.1 GCA_946479055.1 uncultured Bacteroidota bacterium
ATTTGTTTCTGAAACTCGTTTTCAATAATTGCGCATTGAATGCCACGACAATAGTACTCAGCGACATAAGCACCGCACCCATCGCGGGGCTTAGTATGAACCGGGGATAAAGAATGCCTGCAGCAAGTGGAATAGCAATAAGATTGTAGCCGACAGCCCAAATAAGATTCTGGATCATCTTATTGTAAGTAGCTTTTGCAAATGCTATCATGCCTACAACATCTTTGGGATCGCTGTTTACCAAAATCACATCGGCGGTTTCGGCAGCTACATCTGTACCTGAACCTACGGCAATACCAACATCAGCCTGTGCCAATGCCGGCGCATCATTCACACCGTCACCTGTCATTGCTACCAATTGGCCTTTAGCTTGAAACTCCTTTAGTTTTTCTTGTTTTTCGTGCGGCAACACATTTGCGAAATAACCATCCATCTTCAGCTTACCGGCAACGGATTTAGCGATCTCTTCATTATCTCCTGTAAGCAAATAAGATTGGATATTCATTTGCTTTAAATTGGCAATCGCCTCTTCTGAAGACTCACGAATGGAATCCGCCAGGGTGAATATTCCGGCAGCTTTATTATCGATCAGCAGATAATTAATAGTTTCAACAGCCAGATCAACAGAAGAAGGCGTAGTGGGAACAGGTAGATTATTCTGCTTAAAATAATTGGGCCCTGCGGAAATAACATCTCTGCCATTAACATTGCCCTTTACACCAACACCCTGTATGTAGCTGAAGTTTTCGACTGGCCATAGTTGCAGTCCCTGCAGCTTTGCTTTGCGGATCAAACCATGTGCAATATGATGTTCTGAATTTTGTTGCACGGAAGCTGCATACTTTAAAAGCTCCTCCGATGAATAACTACTAAGTGGAATAACCTGCTGCACCTCATGCGAGCCTTTTGTTAGCGTTCCGGTTTTGTCAAAAATAATTGTGTTTAATTTTCTTGCTAACTCAAACGCGGTACGGTTGCGGATCAATAAGCCATGTGTGGCGGATAAACCAGTAGATATGGCAATCACTAAAGGAATAGCGACACCCAATGCATGTGGGCAAGCTGTAACCATCACCGTCACCATTCTTTCCAATGCAAAGGCCAGATCATTTTCTTTGTTCAGCCAAAAAATAAATATAGCCACCCCTACCGTTATTGAAATAATAGTTAACCATTTAGCCACTTTATCAGCAAGGTTTTGTGTCTTTGATTTTGAAGCCTGGGCAGATGAAACCAGTACAATTACTTTGGTAAGATAACTGTCATTACCTGTTGCCGTAATTTTAAGTTTCAATGCACCATCACCATTAATAGAACCCCCGATAACCTTTTGATCTTTTTCTTTTTTCACCGGTACACTTTCACCGGTGAGCATACTTTCGTTAACATAAGAATTTCCCTCCATCACCAATCCATCGGCAGGAATTTTTTCTCCGGGTTTTATAAGCACTATATCTCCATTTCGTAATTCTTTCAGATTGATGTCCACTACTTCCCCATTTCTTTCTGCATGTACGGTTGATGGCAATAAAGCCACTAAACTTTCCAATGCTTTTGAAGCAGCCATTTGTGAACGCATCTCCAGCCAATGACCGAGCAACATAATATCAATCAGCGTTGCCAGCTCCCAGAAAAAATCCATTCCTTTCAAACCAAAAACAACAGCTACACTATATACAAACGCAACACTGATAGCGATAGCTACCAGTGTCATCATCCCGATAGCTTTGTCCTTTATTTCACTAACCATGCCTTTCAGGAAAGGCATACCGCCATAGAAATAAATAAAAGCACTTAATAACAACAACAGGTATTTATCACCTGTAAACCCTATTTCAAAACCCAGCCATTGCTGGATCATATGCGACAACAGCAGCACCGGGATGGTAATGATGAGGCAAATCCAAAATCGCTTCAAAAAACCATGCGTATGATGCCCGGCATGTTTATCGTGGCCAGTATGGTTTTCATGTTTATATTGTTCTTTATTTTCACCATGCTTATGTGCATGAGCATCTGTATGGTCTTGTTCCTCCTTATTTTCAGTTTCTCCTACAGGCACAAGTTCCATTCCACATTTCGGGCATTTCCCCGGTCCGGGTTTAATCACTTCCGGGTGCATGGGACAAGAATAAGTTTGCTTTGAATGATGATGAGAAAAAGGATGCTGCTCGTGTTCCATAAAATTCTTTTTTGGATTGCCATACCATACTACCAATTACTACATGTACTCAAACGTCAAATCTTGCAGGCATAGCTGCTAAAGTTTTTATTTAGTGAACCTTTCGTTGTACTTATTTAGTGTTTGTGAACAGATGGTCTTAGCTGAAGATATACCTGGGATCCAACGGGTAAATCTCCGTATAACGGTTTCAATTCTTTTGCCGGAAAATTGAGGGTTGCTTTGGAGCCGGCTGTCAACTCAAAAACACCTTTCTGCAACAGGCTGCGATTATAGCCCAGTGAAAATACATGCACGTTAAATGTAGCATGTCCCAATTCATCTTCGAGATCAAGTTCTTCCGTTGATTTCTGCAGGAATTCATAACGGCTGAATAATGCATTTTTCCCAAACTGATAATTATCCTCCAGTAATAACGAATGCTCTTTATGATCCTCACCTTTATCATTTAATCCCCATATCAATGCAGCACTATAATGCTTGTTTGCATTAATTGATTTTGCATACAATACCGATGCAGTAGTACGGGTAATATCCACTCCCGGTTCCAATGCTTCAGGCTCTTCGATAAAACCCTGCGAAAATTGCAGTGCCCAATTTGTAGTTGGATTATATGACAAACGATAGGAATAACTGTTGAACCTTGCATTGTCAAAATCATACCGATCTTCATCTGGTTCACGACCTGTAAATACAGATCCTTCCAATTTGAGTTGTTTATACCGGAAGCCTAACGTACCTACACCAAAAGTAATATGTGTTGCATCCTGCCAGTGATGTCCCAATGGCGCATCAGGATTATTCATTGAAGAAACCCTGTGCATAAATGCAGGCGCACCCAGGGCAGGCTCACCGGGATAGCCGACATAACCAAATACGTCAATATCTTTATTTATCATTTGAGTATAACCGATACTCAATGCAGAGAAAAGATCATGCGGATGTTGAAGATCTACTAACCTTCTTCCCTTCCATGTTTCACCGGATTGAAATAATAACGGGTAACCACCACCACCCTCAGTCAACCGATCCAGGCTGATCATAGCGGTTGCATTGAATAACCCTTTTTTTCCTATTTTCCTGTTCATCATCGCCATAAACCAGTTAGGTGCATCAACTTTATCATTACCTCTATTACCGTTCTTAAAAATATCCGTATGCGTATACCGCAAAAAAATATTACCATGAAACATCCAATCTGTTTTGCCCGTTTGTTTCATCCACATATACATCGGGCTGCTATCCGGGTTCCAGGCAGTACCGGAACCATTACGGCTCATCGGCAGATTCCTGGAAAAAGCATGAGATGGCATGGATTTCATACTATCCATGTCATGCATGGAATGATCCACAGGATCCATTTTTTTCATAGCAGAAGGTTTTTTTTTTAATGGTTCCTTCTTAACAGGAACGGTATCTTTTTTTGTATGATGCTCATGTTGTGCAAAAACCGATTGATTAAATATTACCAGTCCGATGATTGCTATAATAAACGTTTTCATTTGCAACAATTTTTCTTAACAAATAATGATTTTAAAAAAGCAATAATTTTATTCATCAATCCCATGATCTTGTTTTTATTTTATTTTAAACCTCCATCCTGCATAGAGCAATCTGCCGCTGACAGGACCCCAAACCATTGATGCATCAAAATGAGGGCCGAAAGGCTGATCTGCAGCGACAATGGGATCTTTCTGAAAGAAATTGGTAAGGTTCTCTCCGCCAACATACAAATCAAACGGGTGTTTCTTCCCCAATGTTTTACTTATTTGCGCATTCATCAACACATACGATGGAGATTTCTTTTTCAATTGATGTTCTGGCGGGTTGGCTTCAGTGCCGGGTATCCGCTTAGACCCATTGTAGTTAATGGTATAATCAAACTTCCATCCGTCCAGGTCATAAGCAAGATTGGCAAATGCACGGTGAGATGAAGTGAATGGCTTTTGCAAAAGCTTATTTTCATAAGTTGT
>CAMLEX010000549.1 GCA_946479055.1 uncultured Bacteroidota bacterium
AAAAACAAAGTAATGGCAAGACGATCATGAATAGCCAGGTTTGCTGCAATGAAAACCCAACTAACAATGCCACGATGAAAATGATACCACAGCAAGCAAATAAACCATTGCGGCGATGATGAATAGGTCCCGGATTATCGGTGATGCTTGCACAAACTGCGCCCAATGACAAAAAAATACCTGTTTGCAAATGACCGAAATAGCCAAATATCAGGGATGGTAACAGTACCCCGGCGGTAATGCGTACGCCGTCTGCCAGGTAATGACTATTAATAAACCGCCTATATTCTTTTATATAATCCATCTTGGGCTGTAAATATACTGACACAGAAAGTTTTGCCTGTAATCAGTGGGAATATAAGCCTCGACTATAGTTTTTAAATGAACCCAATTTTTATACGTTTGTTTCGAAGAATAAATTCAAAGCTTATCCAGCTTTGTATATCCAAGATGAAATTCGTCAGATATACTCTCAGTAGTTGCTGAAAGTATAATAGAATATTTTTCTTTTATAGCTGCAGGAAGTATATCTGCAATTTCATAAATATCATCAACATCAATCCCATGCTTATCATCAATATGTGAAGTGGCTCCTTTAAAACCTGTATGCTCATAGAAAGCGGTTTGTTTAGCCTGTTGTATAGCAACTCCTTTATCCTCTCCTGCTACCAGCATTTTATAATGAAATTCTTCAAACTCATTTGGCTTATAACCACCGAGGTTTATAAAAAATAACCGGGCCGCACTGGCTACAGATTTTCCTTCTTGTTCATTTTGTATAACAGCGATCTTATAATTATCAACCTGTGTTACTTCACGCCATGCATCAATATGTTTTGTTTTGCTTCTTGCCAGAACTTGAAGATATCCGGCAGCAGATCCTTTAATTCATTACCAATACCGAAGAAAACATCATGTTGTTCGGTATTTCTGTATTGAGGTTTACAACCCAGCAAGAGCATAAATAGCTTTAATGAATCCATTTTTAAATGTATAAAAAATATCTACCATAAAAAAAACGGACCTTTTTTAAAAGATCCGTTTTTTTATTCGTTAATATCAATCCGCTTATGAACGACCGGAATAAGATGAACGTTGATTTCTTTGTCCTTGTCCCTGGCGTGAACCATTGTTATTATGCGGGGTCCTTCTTTGAAATGATGGACGTTGAGCCGGTTGTCTTACTACCTGGCTGTTATGTGTCATTTCATAAGGATGTTCCGTTACAACCGGAATACTTTTATTGATCAGTTTTTGAATATCCTTCAGTTCAGCTCTTTCTTCTGCATCGCAAAAAGAAATAGCGATCCCGCTTGCCCCTGCTCTTCCGGTACGACCAATCCGGTGTACATAGGTTTCAGGCGTATCCGGCAGATCATGGTTGATAACATGAGTCAGTTCATCAATATCAATGCCACGTGCAGCGATATCAGTAGCAACGAGTACTCTTGTTTTTCTTGATTTAAAATTAGACAAAGCAAGTTGTCTTGCATTCTGTGATTTATTGCCATGTATAGCTTCGGCACGAATGCCTTCGGCGTTAAGTCCTCTTGCTATTTTATCAGCACCATGTTTGGTACGACTGAATACTAAAGCAGTCTTGATACCAGCATCTTTGAGCAGGTGAACAAGCAATGATTTTTTATCATGCTTTTCTACATAGTACAAAGCCTGCTGTATGGTATCTGCCGTAGATGAAACCGGGGTTACTTCTACTTTAGCAGGATTGGTTAATAATACATCAGCCAATCGTTGTATTTCCGGTGGCATGGTAGCGGAGAAAAAAAGTGTTTGTCTTTTTACAGGCAACCTGGCAATAATCTTTTTTACATCATGCACAAACCCCATGTCAAGCATACGGTCTGCTTCATCCAGCACAAAGAAATTAATATCACGCAATGAGATATAGTTTTGATTCATCAGGTCGAGCAAACGACCGGGTGTAGCTACTAGTATATCTATACCACGACGTAAAGTATTTACTTGCGGCACTTGAGAAACTCCACCAAAAACAACAAGGTGTTTCAGGTCAAGATAACGGCCATAGGCTTTAAAACTTTCTTCGATCTGTATCGCCAGCTCCCTGGTTGGCGTTAATACCAATGCTTTAATATTACGGTGTCCCGGCCTTGCCTGCTGTTGCTGCTGATGCATTAATTGCAAAAGCGGGATAGCGAATGCTGCAGTTTTACCGGTACCTGTTTGAGCACAGCCCAGCAGGTCTTTTTGCTGTAAAATAATGGGGATTGATTGTTCCTGGATTGGTGTAGGCTTAGTATAGCCTTCATGGATTAGAGCTTTGAGCACAGGCTCAATGAGCTGCAAATTGTTAAATGACAATTGAATAAAATTTGATTAAAAAATATGGTAAGGCTATCAACTGAAATGAAGATACTTTACCTGCCTTACGTTAAGCCATCACGGCATTTGAGGAGAATGAATCAAAACAAACTAAGTGAGAAATAACATATAAGATCCGCAAATGTATGCCTTTATCCGGGAATATGCTAATTAGTTTAAAAGTTCACAAGTTCAAGCGTTTGCTTGTTGAACTTGTAAACCTGCAACTTGTAAAACTTATCGTCTTACCAGCTTATACCTCAAAATAATTAACTTAGGGATCAGCTTTCAACAATTCAACATGAACTACTATACCATAGCCCCATCACCAGCATTATCGAGTTATGTGCGGTTTTTCTGGGTATTGGAAAGTGATGAGCCTTATTGTCATCGTTCCATGGCAGATGGTTGTGTTGAAATGATTTTTCATTATAAAGGATCGTTCGATGAAATAACGATGCCCGAAAATGTTGAAAAATCATTCACAGCTGGCCTGCATGGGCCTTCACAAAACTACCGTCGCTTTACAATCAATGAAGGCTTTGGAATATTTGGCGCGTACCTCTACCCTTTTGCTATTCCGCATCTTTTTTCTATTCCCACAAGTGAATTAAGCGATCAGATGCCTGACCTCGCAAGTTTATTTAGTGCGGAAGGCAAAGAGCTGGAAGAAAAAATAATGCTTGCTGCCAGTAATCGTCAAAGGGTTTCTATCCTATCCTCTTATCTGGAAAAAAAATTGTTGAAGAGTAATTCCCGTCAACCTGCATTCTTTTCAGTTATAAGTAATATTATTCATTCAAAAGGCTTGATGCCAGTAGATGAATTAGCAAAAAGGTCTTTTCTTTCTACAAGGCAGTTTGAAAGAAATTTTAAAAACTTCTCCGGGCCCAAACTGTATTCCCGGATTATCCGTTTTCAATCGGCTACGCAGCAATATGGAACCTGCTTTAAAACATTAACGGATATAGCATATGATTGCGGCTATTATGATCAGTCACATTTTATTCACGACTTCAAACAATTTTCGGGTTATCATCCCAAACAATATTTTTCAGGCAAGGCAGAAGGTGTGGAATGGAAAGAATCATCCAACTAAAACATAACAATTGAAAAATAATTTTGGAAAACAGTATTACTGGCAGGTTTGCCTATCGGAAGTCTGGACCTCATTGCCGCATTAGTAAACTTTTATATCAACACAGGAAAAGATCCTAAAATCGTATTAAAATATATAACCAGCGCCGTGTTAGGCAGATCCGCTTTTTCTGTCAGTAACACCGCGGCAATATGGGGATTGTTGCTTCATTTTCTCATTGCTTTTATCTGGACATTTTTTTTATTTCTCCTATATCCAAAACTTAAATTGTTTTCCTGGAACCGTATCATCACAGGTATCCTGTATGGTATATTAATCTGGCTAGTGATGACTCAGCTGGTAGTACCCATGAGTAAAGCATCAGGCGGCTCCTTTAATTTAATGCAAGCTATTATAGCAGTTTTAATATTGATCGGAGCTATTGGATTACCTATCTCCTTTATTGCACATCGTTATTATGCATTAAGGGCCAGAGCTTATTAAAAATGTCGTGTTTTTCCAATTTTGAGAATTCTTGTTCTATTACTTTCGGGCAGTCATTCGTTTTTGCTTACACATGAAAGCAGGAATAGATTGTTTCAAAAAAAACTGAACATGAAGCAGATTCACTCGATAACTCATATTGAAATTCCAGCTCCTGACCTCGAAAGGGCTGTTGAATTTTATTCAAAATTGTTTGATTGGGAAATACAAATACAACCG
>CAMLEX010000550.1 GCA_946479055.1 uncultured Bacteroidota bacterium
GACCACCGAGATCTACACTCTTTCCCTACACGACGCTCTTCCGATCTATGGTTCTCTCATCATTGCAGATTGGTACGATCCCGGTGTAGGCGGCCATGCAGCAGGAGACCAGGTGCGTGGCAGGGTTTATCGTATTGCTCCTCCGGGTTCAAAATATACAATACCAAAACAGAATTATACAACAGCAGCAGGTGCTGTTATGGCATTGCAGAATCCAAATCTTTCTGTTCGTCATCATGCATTTACTGCTTTGCAGCAAATGGGAGTGTCGGCAATCCCTGATCTTGAAAAACTTTGGAAAACGTCTGCAGATCCACGTATGCGGGCAAGGGCATTTTGGGTGTTGGTAAAAATGCCTGCTGCCAATACACAGCAATACATCAGCGAAGCCATTAAAGACAATAATGCTGATCTGCGGATCACAGGTTTAAGAGCCGCAGCTGAATTGAATAAAGATCTGACCAGTACGATAAAGCATTTAGTAAATGACCCTGATGCGCAGGTGCGTCGTGAATGTGCTATCGCCTTGCATCATAATAAATCTGCAGAGGCCGCGGACTTATGGGCCACATTGGCTGTTCAGCATGATGGCAAAGACAGATGGTATCTTGAAGCATTGGGTATTGGCGCCGATAGGCAATGGGATAAGTTTTTTGCAGCGTACTTAGCTAAGGTAAAAGATCCATTGCAATCGGCAGCATCCCGTGATATTGTATGGCGGGCAAGAACAGATAAAGCCGTGACATATATTGCGGCGTTGGCAGCAGATAGTAAAACGCCTTTGAATAACCGGTTAAGATATTTCCGTGCTTTTGATTTTAATAATGGCCCTGCAAAATCAGCACTGCTTCTGCAGATGATAAAGGATAATAGCAGTAATGATGTTGCACTGAATAAACTGGTACTGCGTCATCTTGATATAAAAACTGTAACACAAACACCTGCTGCGCAAAATGCATTGCAGGATGTACTGCGATCGGTAGCAGGTACAGAAGAATATGTTGAAATGGTAGCACGTTATGAAGCAAAAGCGGAAAATCCCAACCTGCTGCAGTTGGCTATTAGCAAATATGATGAACGCAGTGGTAAAAATGCAGCGGCATTGTTGCTGCAACTTGGCGGCAGCAAACTGGTATGGGATATTATCAACGACGGAGATAGTATAAAGCAAAATAATTTACTCGCATCAGTTTCCGGTGTGGGTAGTAAAACGTCAGTTGATATGTTACAAACTATTGCTTTATCAGACAAGTATCCCATGCCATTGAGAAAAGCAGCAGCAGGTTTGATTGGCAAAAGCTGGAGTGGCGAAGAACGTGTACTGGAAATACTCAAAGCAAAAAAAGTTCCTGCAGAATTGATGCCTGCTGTTGTAGCAAGTGTAAGTGGTGCATGGCGAGGTGCAGTTCGCAGTGAAGCGGCAAGCTATTTACCAAACGATGGCAAAGCTACAGTAACGAAAAAATCCGTAACGATGCAGGAAATAAATGCATTAACAGCCAATGCGGATGAAGGCAAAAAAATATTCACCACTATCTGTGCTACCTGCCACCAGGTAAATAATACCGGATATGATTTTGGACCAAAGCTTTCAGAGATCGGTTCCAAATTGCCGAAAGAAAGTTTGCTGGAAAGCATCGTGAGACCTTCTGCAGGAATTGGATTCGGCTATGAGGGCTGGGAACTGAAGATGAAAGATGGTTCTATTATGTCAGGGATACTTGCAAGCAAAACGGAAACCGATATTGACCTGAAATTTCCCGGTGGCGCCAGGAAGCAGATCAAGACTGCTGATGTAAAAACTCTTACACAAATGAAGCAATCTATGATGACAGAAGGCTTGCATGAAAATATATCAGCACAGGATATGGCCAATCTGCTGGAGTATCTTGCGGGTTTAAAGAAAAAATAATAAGGCGATTTTTGTGGACGTGATGATAAAGCAACAGCCTCTTGCTTCCAATCGTTGGGGCACAATTAAAATTCATTTTAATTTCCTGTCATTGTTCTCTTTCTATGAACAATTAGTTTTAAAGGCATGTCGGAAACAATAGCCGAAATATATACGGATGGAAGTTGTCATACACAAAACAGGATAGGAGCCTGGGTGGCCATTGTTTTTACGACTACCGGAAAGAAAGTATTGGCTGAAACAGTTGACAATACCACTCACAACCGAATGGAGTTATCAGCAGCGATAAAAGGCATGGAGTATATTAAGAATAATTTTCCGGGCATTACTACGATCAAACTATTTTCCGACAGCCAGTATGTAGTGGGCCTTCCGGGACGGAAAGAAAAACTATCAGCAGCGGGTTTCTCTACCAAAAAAGGAAATGACATACAAAATGCTGACCTGGTAAAGGAATTGTTTGAACATCTTTCCACATTGTCTGTGGAGTTTATTAAAGTGAAGGCACATCAAAAACAAGGAACAACTTTTAACTACAATGTCGAAGCAGATAAATTATCACGCAAAATGGTGAGGGATGCCGCCGGTAAAAAATGATGATGGTAGCTCAGTTATCAGGAAATTGTTTTCCGTAATTTTTTAATATCACTTCAATCACTTTCATACAGGCTGAGCCGGTTGGAAAGCTGCGTGATCTGTTGCTGCATCTCATTCATCCGTTGCAATAAATAAGAAATGGTTTCTATTCCTTCCAGGTTAATATCCATTTCATAATACAAACGCACCAGCTTTTCTAATTGGCTTAACTGGTTTACAGGCACGAAAGTTTCTTCGTGGATGGTAGATATTTCGATAAGCCCACTTTCCTGCAACGAATAAATAAAGGAGGTTTCGATATTGTGGTGGCTACAAAATTCATTGACAGGTATCATTTCTTCTGTTTGCATACAAAATGATTTATTTAAGTTTCGACAATTCGGTGAAAAGTGCCTTTTGTTGTTCCGTAAGGTTTGTTGGTAGTTTTATTTCATAAGTAACATACAGGTCACCGGCTTCTCCTTCTTTTTTATAAACCGGAATTCCTTTTCCCTTCAGTCTTATCTTCGTGCCATTCTGTGTTTCAGGATTTACTTTAAGTTTCACTTTTCCATTCAGCGTATCAATTGTAGTTTCCCCGCCCAGCAAAGCCGTATAAAGATCAATCGTCGCCGTTGTATACAGATCGTTGCCGGAACGTTTAAAATGAGGATGATTAGTAATGGAGAAAGTGATATACAGATCGCCGGGCGGACCACCATTTACACCCGGTGTGCCATATCCTTTTAATTTGATCACCTGCCCGTTTTCTATACCAGCAGGTATGGTAATGCGGATATTTTTACCATTTACCGTAAGTGTTTGCTGGTGTGTTTTCATAACATCCGTTAAGTTCAGCCTCAGTTCCGCATTGTAATCCTGGCCCCTGAATTTTGTTTGTCTGCTGCGGGCCGAACCTCCAAACAATGATTCAAAAAAATCAGAGAAATCACTGTCGGCATCACCTGAGAAAGAATGGCCACCCTGGTATTGTGATTGCTGTTGCGACCGGCGTTGTTGTTCAAACTGTTCAGCATGCTGCCAATCCTTTCCATACTGATCATATTTTTTTCGCTTTTCGGGATCACTTAATACTTCGTTGGCTTCATTGATCTGCTGAAACTTCTGATGAGCTTCTTTATCGTTGGGATTAAGATCCGGATGCAGTTTCCTGGCTAGTTTGCGATATGCTTTTTTAATATCTTCATCGGATGCTTTTTTATCAACTCCTAAAATTTTGTAGTAATCAATAAATTCCATAGCTGATTTTTTCTTGTAGTATAAAGATACACTACATTATTTTTTTGTTCGGCTTGCATGTTATTTATGACATCTATTCTGTACGATAGTGTCCAATGCTATCAGGGTAATCACACCTTTACATTATGGCTTTTGCACTGCAAACCTTGCAGAGATTTTAATTGCAACTGCATGAAGAATTAATACAGGATATTTAAAAACCAGAACTATTGAAATATTCAGAAGTTACGGTATTATTTTCTTTAGGACAAACTCAACATAACAAGATTTATCGGCCACCTACCCAATATGGATACACCGGCATCAACTGACTTGCTTTATTCAGCTTTTCCATCTGCGTCAATGTAAGATTCCAATCCACTGCACCCAGATTATCCAGCAACTGTTTT
>CAMLEX010000551.1 GCA_946479055.1 uncultured Bacteroidota bacterium
ACCATCTACGATTCTTTCAATGATCTCTATCATATCATAGGGCTTTCCATCATTGGGAAAGATGCCATATAATTCTTCTGGTTTCTTTTTGGGAGAAACAGATGTAATGCGATCAAATCCTGCTTTATCTTTTTCACCGAGCATTGAGATCATTTTCTTGATATGATCCATGCATTCTTGTTCTGTTTTGAATTTATAATCTGCAATGCCCGATATTTCGGTATGTGTTACCGCCCCGCCCAATGTTTCATTGTCTATGTCTTCACCAATAGCAGCTTTTACCAAATAAGGCCCCGCTAAATAAATAGAGCCATTGCCTTCCACCATCAGTGTTTCATCACTCATGATAGGCAGGTAGGCGCCGCCTGCTACACAAGGGCCCATCACGGCGGCTATCTGGGTGATGCCCATACCACTCATGCGGGCATTGTTGCGAAAGATGCGGCCAAAATGTTCTTTATCGGGAAATATCTCATCCTGCATCGGTAAAAAAACACCGGCACTATCCACCAGGTAGATCACCGGTAAATGATTCTCCATCGCTATCTCTTGCAAGCGAAGATTTTTCTTTGCTGTTATCGGGAACCAGGCACCCGCTTTCACCGTTTGATCATTGGCAACAATGACGCATTGTTTGTCGCTTACATAGCCCACACCCGCCACAGTACCACCCGCAGGACAGCCGCCCTGTTCCGCATACATTTCATAACCGGCAAAAGCGCCGATCTCGGTAAAAGGCTTGTCGTTATCTATTAAATAAGCGATTCGTTCCCTTGGGGTCAGTTTATTTTTCTCCCGTTGTTTGTCGATAGCTTTTTTACCACCGCCTTCATATACTTTTTCCAGCCGCCGGCGCATCTGTCCCAGCGATTGTTTCATAGCATCTTCGTTGCGATTAAATTCAATGTCCATGTTGATTATCGTTAGTGGGCAAAGATAGGGAAGGAGGGAGTTATGATTATTAGCCCGGCTGTAGTACTACTTTCATCGTTTGTTGCGTCGCACTCTTGTACGGTCGGTAATTCTACTGGACATTATGGAAGCTTTTTTCACCCTTTGAATTATTCTCAATTCAAGCTGTTGGTGAGAAGAAAAAAACAACAGCGGCGTAATATCAATTCCCCTTTGGCGCAGAGTATTTTTGATAGCGGATATCCCTAAAATTGCGTCACTTTGTATAATAACTATAAGTATGAAAAAGCTTGTCATAATTATTTCTTTCGCCAGCATCACAGTTTACATATCATCATGTAACCAATCTGGCTCTATCAATAAGGACATAACTTCTAGTCAGTCTGCAACCGATACTGAACTTGCTGAATTCATAAGCAAGATCAAGGCAGTGGATAATCATTCCCATGCAAATACAATTGATCCAAACGACAAAGGATTCGATGCATTGCCGCTTGATGCAATATTTCCATTCGAACTTCCGGCAAGAGTGAGGCCTGGAAGTCAGCAATGGCTTGCTGCAGCTAAAGCGGTTTACGGATTTACAGGTGATGAGCTAAATGAAAAGGCAATGAAAGACCTGGCGGATACTGCGGCAAACGTTATGAAACAGAAAGGCGAAAAATTTCCCGAATGGGCTTTGGATCAGGCTGGCATCGAAGTGATGCTTGCAAACAGGATAACAATGGGTCCGGGTCTTTCCTCTCCACGATTTCGCTGGGTTAGTTATGTTGATGCACTTTTGTATCCACTCTCAACAAAGGCAGAAGCTGCAGTAACACCCGATCGGGAAAAACTTTTTCCATTGGAAGATCAGCTTCTGAAAAAATACCTTTCTGACCTCAATATATCTAAACTGCCTGCAACACTTGATGAATACCTGAAGCAGGTAGTAAGCGCCACGCTGGAAGCTCAGAAAAAAGGTAGCTGTATTGCCGTGAAATTCGAAGTTGCTTATCTGCGTTCACTTAATTTTGAAAAAGTCTCACTGCCGTCAGCCAGCGCAGTATATTCAAAATATATAAATGGCGGAGAGCCATCACATGAAAACTACAAATTACTCCAGGATTTTATTTTCCGTTACATAGCAAGTGAAGCCGGGCGATTGGCCATGGCAGTTCATATTCATTCTTTTCCCGGAGCCGGCAATTGTTTTGTGGCGCAGGGTGCCGATCCTCTTCTGCTTGAGCCTGTGTTCAATGATCCGGAACTTCGCAATACAAAATTTGTACTCATACATGGCGGAGGTACATTTTCACACAATACCAGTGCTATGCTATGGAAGCCTAATGTGTATGCAGATCTTTCTGCGCTAACATTTCTTTGGTCAGCCAATCAACTGGCCGCAGTATTAAAGGACTGGCTTTCCCAATTTCCCGAAAAAGTGATTTTCGGTACAGATGCTTCAACATTAGGTCCTGGTCTTGGTTGGGAAATGAGTGCATGGATTGCTTCTGCTACCGGAAGGCATGCACTCACAATTGCACTTTCCGAAATGATCAGTAGTAATGAAATTAGTCGCAGCCGTGCCAAAGAAATTGCAACGATGGTATTGCGTACAAATGCCGGAAATCTATATAGTTTGAGGCTTAAATAAATGCAGCAGAAGAAAAATATTGAGCCCAACTGCATTGCTGTCCTGAGCGAAGTCGAAGGATCATCGTCTGTGTAGCCTGCCCAGAGCAAAGCGAAGGGTCGCACTCTTCAGGGTTCGGTAATTCTACTGGACATTATGGAAACTTTCTTCCATCTTTTAATTATCTTCAATTCAGGCTGTTGGTGAGAAGAAAACACTAACAGCAGCGTAAAATACTAACAAACATGACCGAATATAATGGTTTTGATCCTTTAGAAGCAGCGATAAGTAAAGACAAAAAACACATTGAACTTATCAATGCTGCCAAGAGACGAGAAATTAGAAATATATTGAAATCATATACTGGCTATTTCGACATATTTTCTGAATTGATTCAAAATTCACTAGACACTACCGAGAGAGTTTGGCAAAAAAACAAAAGATTTGTTGCTAAAATAAAAATTGAAATTGACTTGAAAGAAAGGATAATAACTGTATGCGATAATGGAGATGGGATGACTAAAGAACAATTTGAATTTTGTCTTGCACCTAATATTTCTTTTAAAAAGGGAGAAAATCTTAGAGGTAACAAAGGCGTAGGCGCAACTTTTCTAGCATATGGATTTAACAGCATTAAACTTCATACAAAATCAAAGTCTTTTGAAGCTGCAGTTAAACTTTTAAACGGACGAAAATGGGTAGAGGATACTAGTGGAGAAGTTGAAAGACCCAGATTTGAAGATTATGACGACAAAAATGAGTGGCTGGAAAGTTTAGGAAGCGGAACAATTTTTAAGGTCGATTTGTACAAAGGTGAAAAACCTGATCTTAATTTTTTAAACGCTACAAAAGCTAATCAGTGGCTTGATATTTTAAGAATAAAGACACCTTTAGGCGGTATCTATCTTACTACAAGAGAAATTGGTCAATTTCAGCCGTCTATAAAGTTATTGGTTAAGGACTATAATGGAGAGTTTGATATTAAAGAAATTGGTGGCGCAGACTATCTATATCCTCATGACATTCCCAATTTAAAAATTAAGTCAATCAAGGAAATAGAAAAAGCTCTTTCAAACATTCCTGGAGACTTCGATGAAAAATTCAACAAGCTATCAGACCATTTTAAAAAGCTTGAAGGCATTTTTGAAATATGGGATTATAAAAACATATTAGACGAAAATGATAAACTAAAGATCAATACAAATCTTACTGATGAGTTCAAGCAACTCGTTAGGGAACATAGAGTTTCCGTATATGCTTCCTTTGTGCATTCAACCAGAATTTTCGACAATTTTAATGACCGAATACTAAATATCAGACAACGCTATAGAATTTTGAAAGGCGGGTTGCAAATGGCATCAGATGGAATGCCACAAGGAGAACTAATTAACTTAACCTTAGGTAAGAACCCGCTAAATATTGGACAGTCTCACGTAATTGTTCATTTTGAAAATGGCGAACCGGATTTAGGAAGAAAAACATTTCAGGAAGAAAAAGTTGAGTTGGCTGAAAAACTGGCTGAAAATGCAATTAATCTTCTAAGAAAGTTCCGAAAGCATTTAAAATCTGACGAAACTTCAGAACCATTAACTCCTAAGAAAGAAAA
>CAMLEX010000552.1 GCA_946479055.1 uncultured Bacteroidota bacterium
ATTGAACGGGTTGGATCAAACACAAACCTTAATAGTAAAGTTCGATTTTCTCGATAAAAGGAATTATAATTTTCGGCTTATCAAAGACGGGAAGGATGATAAATCTTTTTCTTCAGCAACAAAAAAAATAAAAAAAGGAGACAGCTTGAAAATTGAATGTCTGCCAAGGGGAGGGTTTGTTGCTGTCCTGGAAGTTCAAACTAACTAAAACAATTAAATGAGTAAAACTGCATAAAAATGAAAAGATATTGTCTGGCTGTTGACTTAATAGATAAACCGGATTTGATTGCCGAATATGAAAACTGGCACAAAAAAGAAAATGCATGGCCTGCGATCATGAAAAGTATTACGGATTCAGGCATCAGCAACATGGAAATTTATCGAACCGGTAACCGGTTGTTCATGATCATAGAAACAGATGATGGTTTCAGTTTCGAACGCAAAGCAGCTATGGATAATGGTAGTCCCAAGGTGCAGGAATGGGAGCAATTGATGTGGAAATTTCAACAACCATTGTCATGGGCAAAGAAAGGAGAGAAATGGATTTTAATGGATAAGATCTTTCAATTGTAATTACACACTGACATTATCATACTATACTAAACAACTCACAACTACTGAAAATGAAACGCAGAACATTACTAAAAGGGATGGCAGCAGCGGTACCCTCGTTATGGTTATCACGTGCATTGGGTAATGATCTTTTGCAAACAGAATATGCGAGTGAAGCATTTGCAAAAGGGCCATTTAAACCAACATGGGAATCGTTACAGCAATATAAAACACCTGAATGGTACCGTGATGCAAAGTTTGGTATGTGGGCACATTGGGGACCACAGTGTCAACCCGAATCAGGCGACTGGTATGCAAGAGGAATGTACCAGGAAGGATCGTGGCAATATAAAACTCATGTTCAGAAATATGGTCATCCTTCAAAGTTTGGGTTCAAGGATGTGATCAATGAGTGGAAAGCAGATAAATGGAATCCGGAAGAATTAGTGAGCTTGTATAAATCGGCAGGTGCACAATATTTTATGGCGATGGCCAATCATCACGACAATCTGGATTTGTACGATAGCAAATATCAAAAGCATTGGAACTCTACGAAGGTTGGTCCTAAAAAAGATTTGATCGCCGGTTGGGCAAAAGCAGCAAGAAATAATGGACTTCCCTTTGGCGTAAGTGTTCATGCATCTCATGCATGGCGTTGGTACGAAGTGGCACAACGTTCAGATAAAAACGGTCCGCTTGCAGGCATTCCGTATGATGGAAAACTTACAAAAGCTGATGGCAAAGGAAAATGGTGGGAAGGATTGGATCCGCAGGAACTCTATGCACAAAATCATCCTTTGAGTGAAAACAGTTTGGATGATAACGCTATTCATGGACAATGGGATTGGGGCAATGGTGCTTATCCGCTAAGTAAAGCATACATTGAAAAGTTTTACAACCGCACAATTGATCTCATCAATAAGTACAATCCCGATGTTGTTTATTTTGATGATTCGCAATTGCCATTCTGGCCCGTTAGTGATGCTGGCCTCCGCATTGCTGCTCACTTATACAACAAAAGCATTAAAGAGCATGGAGAACTTCGTGCAGTGATCAATGGAAAAATATTGAATGAGGATCAACGCAAGGCAATGGTCTGGGATATTGAACGGGGACAAGCCAACGACATTCAACCGTTGCCGTGGCAAACCGATACCTGTATTGGTGGCTGGCATTATGATCGTGGATTGTATGAACGCAATGGTTATAAAACATCAAAAACGGTCATTCAAACTTTAGTTGACATTGTTAGCAAAAATGGTAACCTGATGTTGAACATTCCTGTTCGGGGCGATGGTACGATTGATGAAAAAGAAAGAAAAGTAGTTGAAGAGATCGGTATTTGGATGAAGGCAAACAGCGAAAGCATTTTCGGAACAAGGCCATGGAAAATATTTGGTGAAGGGCCGGCACAACAAGGAGCGGCACAATTGAATGCACAAGGTTTTAATGAAGGAAAAGGAAAACCATTTTCGCATGAAGATATTCGCTTTAATGTGAAAGGCGATGTGCTTTATGCGACTGCCATGGGTTGGCCGCAAGATGGGAAACTTGCTATAAAAAGTCTGGCAAAGAACAGCCCCCATTTTCCCAAAGAAATTCAAAAAGTGGAATGGCTACCCACAAGGCAATCCTTAACCTTCGAAAGAACCGGGAAGGGGTTGGTGGTTGCGCTGCCGGAAAGAACTTCTGATGAATTGACGTATGCAAATGTGATAAGGATTCTTTCATAGTAAGTTGATGGTGCTTTACCTTGATATGGATCCCGGGAATTTTAACAAAATTCAGCGTAGGTCA
Source organism: uncultured Bacteroidota bacterium (assembly GCA_946479055.1). The sequence goes on from CAMLEX010000552.1 coordinate 2,350, forward strand.
ATTTTGGAAGTTTTTGTATAACAGCACCTTTAGTTTAGCATCATGTATAGTAAACTCAGGATCGAACTTTGTTCCCTTTATTGTTTTTTAATCAAAACGAATTGCTTTATGAACAAGAATCTTAGCCGCATGTATAAGCTCCGCTTGAAAAGGTTTTTACTTTCATTTTTATTTTTCACCCTTGCTACTTCAGCCGGGGCGCAGATAGCCACGGACATTATGGCCGACGAAAAAAATAAGCTGGTTAATAGGAGTTTGGAAAAACAGGCCCCAAATGGTTTTGATTCTATAAAAACAAATATTCCTCACGGAAAAGTTGATACCATAAGTTATGTATCAAAAACAGTTGGAACAACCCGCCGGAGCTTGATCTATCTACCGCCGGGTTTTTCAAAAAGAAAAAAATATCCTGTACTGTATCTATTGCATGGAATTGGTGGCGATGAAAAAGAATGGCTTAATGGAGGCCAACCACAGGTGATTTTAGATAACCTTTATGCAGAAGATAAAATAGAGCCAATGATCGTGGTGATGCCCAATGGCAGAGCCATGAAAGATGATCGTGCAGGTGGCAATGTATTTGACAGCGCCAGGGTACAGGCCTTTGCCACTTTTGAAAAAGATTTGCTGAATGATCTGATTCCCTTCATCGAAAAAAAATATCCTGTACTCACAGGCAGCGAACATCGGGCCATCGCGGGTTTATCAATGGGCGGCGGGCAGTCTTTAAACTTTGGTTTAGGTAATCTTGACAAGTTTGCATGGGTAGGCGGCTTTTCATCCGCTCCCAATACAAAGCTTCCACAAGAATTAGTTCCCAACCCGGAAGAAACAAAAAAGAAACTCAAATTACTCTGGATTTCATGTGGCGACAATGACGGTCTGATTACATTCAGTAAAAGAACGCATGAGTATTTAAGACAGCAGGATGTTCCGCATATTTACTACATCGAGCCTGGCGTGCATGATTTTAAAGTATGGAAAAACGGGTTATATATATTTTCTCAGTTTCTTTTTAAACCTGTGGATGTTTCTACATTTTCCCAATATACAGTTTTAGGTACTCCGGCTTCTACCAATACACGTTCAGCAAAGTATCCTCAAATCTTACCCGATAGCCGTGTTGTATTCCGGGTGAAAGCTCCTGACGCACAAAAGGTGCAGATTGATCTGGGGAAAAAATATGAACTGGCCAAAGATACCGGCGGATACTGGATTGTAACGACCGATTCAATCAGCGAGGGATTTCATTATTATTCTCTATTGATAGATGGTGTGGCTGTTGCTGACCCAGCCAGCGAAACGTTTTATGGTATGAGCCGCATGGCCAGCGGTATCGAGATACCGTTTCAGGGCGATCGTTATTATTCATTGAAAGATGTGCCGCATGGAGATATCAGGATCAAAAAGTATTATTCCCCGGTCACTGGTTCATGGCGGCAGTTTTATATCTACACCCCGCCAGGCTATGACGAAAATGCAAGTGAAAAATACCCGGTTCTTTACATTCTGCACGGTGGGGGAGAAGATGAAAGAGGATGGGCTACTCAGGGCAAAACAGATTTAATTCTTGATAACCTAATAGCGGAAAATAAAGCAAAGCCAATGCTGGTGGTAATGCCGGACGGTAATATGGGAACTGGCGGCCTGGCGGGGTTTAACGAAAATGTATTGCGAGCTTTTGAAAATGAATTAAAGCAGTCCATCATACCATTTGTTGAAAAAAATTACCGTGTAGAAACGGATGCAAAGAAC
>CAMLEX010000553.1 GCA_946479055.1 uncultured Bacteroidota bacterium
GAAAGGTGATAAAGTCGTGCTGGATCTTCCGATGGAGATAAAAAGGATCATGGCCAATGATAAAGTGCAGGATGATAAAAAACGTTTCTCTTTGCAGCGTGGACCAATCATGTATTGCCTTGAAGGACCGGATAATAATGATGCGGCTGTAATGAATATAGTCGTAAAAAAAGATGAACCTGTGCACGCTGTGTATAAACCTGATTTGTTAAATGGTGTGATGACATTGCAAATGAAAGGTGCTTCTACCAAAAGACAATTGAATAGTGATGAACTGATCAAAACAGAGCAGGATGTGGTCGCTATTCCTTATTACTCATGGGCCAACAGGGGGCCGGGTGAAATGGAAGTATGGATACCTTTTGAAGAATCAGCGGCCAAACCTATGCCAGCTCCTACGATCGCTTCTAAAAGTAAAGTAAGTGGTTCTATCAGCAATGCCAGGATGTTAAAAGGATTGAACGATCAGTACGATCCCAAAGACTCCCGTGATGCCAGCGCTACCTACCTGCATTGGTGGCCTGAGAAAAATACGGAAGAATATGTGCAATATGATTTTGATAAAAAATATTCCGTATCACAATCAAGTGTATATTGGTTTGATGATGCCCCTTTCGGCGGTTGCCGCATTCCTGCATCCTGGAAATTATTTTATAAAGAGGGTGATCAATGGTTGCCGGTAAAGAATAAAGAAACGTATGAAATTTCAAAAGATAAATACAATACTATTCATTTTGAACCTGTCATTACAAAGGCTTTAAAGTTGGTGATACAACAGCCGGTCGATCATTCAACAGGCTTGCATGAATGGAATGTAAAATAATGACTGGCGTGGAAATAAGAATTTTTATGTTTAATGTATTTTGTAGCAGCATGATGTATAAATTACCATCATGCTTTTTGTTTAATTGTGTAATAACCTGGTTAAAATGAAAAATAAAATACGGATGACTTTGAAAGATTTACACGGATAATATCTGTGTAAATTCCTGTCTGCCGACAGGCAGGCGTTAGATCTCCCGCCTGGGCGGGACAAGTTGTGTCGTCCGTGTTCTATCTTCTAAAATTTACAAATGAAAAAAAGAATAGCGGTTGGAATCGCATTATGTTTTGCATTGACAGGATGGGGTCAGCAGCAGGCCACGATCAATATTGATGTAGCTAAACAGGGTAGCAGGATTTCTCCAACATTGCACGGAATTTTTTTTGAAGAAATAAGTCATGCAGGTGAAGGCGGTATGTATGCGGAAATGATCCAGAACCGCGGCTTTGAGGAAACCCGTATTCCTGCGGGAACAACATTGCAAAATGGTTTTTTAGTGCCCTCGCCGGATAAGCCTCATTTTATGATAGAGCCGCAAAAAACAGATTGGAAACTGGAATGGCCGCATAAAACAGAATGGCCTGCCTGGTCAACAGCTGTTGCCGAAAATACAGCCATGGAAATTTTTTTGACAAAAGACAAACCATTGAACAAGGCTACACCTAATTCGCTTTGTATAAAACTAACAAAATTCGATCCCGCCGGTAAAGCCGATCTTGTCAATGATGGCTTTTGGGGAATCAATACGGTTGCCGGCGATCAATATCATTTATCATTTTATGCAAGAACGGATGCTCAATATAAAAAGCCGCTAACCGTATCATTACAATCTCCCGATGGAAAAATATTGGCATCACATACATTTAATACCATAAAAAGTGATGCATGGAAAAAATATTCCTGCACATTTAAACCAACTCTTTCCAATCCAAAAGCAAAGTTTGTGTTTTCATTGGGCGGCGAAGGAACGGTATGGCTTGATTTTGTTTCGTTGTTTCCTGCAAAAACTTTTAAAAACAGGCCGAATGGATTGCGTCCCGATCTTGCACAACTGATTGCGGGCTTGAAGCCATCTTTTGTTCGCTGGCCCGGCGGCTGCTATGTAGAAGTCATCACGATTGAAAGTGCTCCTGACTGGAAAACAACTATTGGGCCTATTGAACAAAGACCAGGTAGTTTCAGTCCCTGGGGTTACTGGAGCAGCGATGGATTTGGCTATCATGAATATTTACAATTTTGTGAAGACATCCATGCTGATGCTTTGTATGTATTTAATGCCGGTGTATCCTGCGAGTACAGGAGCGGCACCTATGTTCCCGAATCGGAATTACAACCTTATATACAAAATGCATTGGATGCTATTGAATATGCCATCGGCCCCGTTACATCAAGGTATGGAAAGATGAGAGCGGCCAATGGTCATCCCAAACCATTTCCGTTAAAGTACGCCGAGATAGGAAATGAACAACACGGTCCGAAATATGCAAGCCGCTATAATATTTTTTATAAGGCGATAAAAGAAAAATATCCGCAGATGCGATTAATGGCTAGTATGGGCATCGGCGATGTGAACCAGCGGACCCTGAAGGATATGCAAGAAGTGGATATAGTAGATGAACATGCGTATAAAGATGCTTACTGGAGTATGCGCAATACCGATCATTTTGATAAATATAAAAGAGGTGATTGGGATATGTATGTGGGTGAATATGCCACCAATGCCGGAGTTGGTGCGGGTAATATGCAGGCGGCATTAAGCGATGCGATTTATATTTTAGGAATGGAACGGAATGCCGACCTCGTAAAATGGAGCAGTTATGCACCCTTGCTGGTAAATGTAAATGATGTGGACTGGCCGGTTAACCTTATCAACTTTGATGCAGCAAAAAGTTTTGGCCGCATCTCTTATTATGCAATTAAATTATTCAGCGATAACCGGGCGGATGTAAATCTTTCTACAGCTGTTGAAATAAATAAAGTAGCTGTTGATAAACCAATGTTCACGGGTGGTATTGGCTTCGGCACCTGGGATACACAGTCGGAATTTAAAGATGTGGAAGTGATACAAAATGGAAAAATTGTTTATAAAAGTGATTTCATCAATAATGCAGGTGAATGGGATAAGATAAGCGGGAACTGGACTGTGAAAGATGATGCATTAGCTCAAACGGATGAAGGCCCCCAACGCCTGGCGGTATTAAACAATAAAACATTTGACACCTATACATTAAAATTAAAAGCAAGAAGAACGGGAGGCCTTAATGCTTTTATGATCCCCTTTGCAGTAAAAGACAGTAATACGTATATGCGGGCCCATATTGGTTCATGGTGGAATGCGGCTTGTGTATTTGAAAAAGTGGAGAATGGTTATGAAGTGGCAGGCCTTACTGATCAGAAGCGACTGACTCACCCGATGGAAACAGGGAAATGGTATGATGTACGGTTGGAAGTAGGATTGGATAAAGTAGATTGTTATCTCAATGATACGTTGTTGATGAGCTACCAGGAGCCGCAAAAATTATTTGCACTGGCGGGTCGTGATGAGGCAAACGGCGATATTATTTTGAAAGTAGTCAATGCAAAAGAGACTGCCGTTAAAACAATTGTCAACCTGCATGGAATAACGAAAGTGGATGAAGCAGCTCAATTGACGACACTATCCGCTGATGACCTGAAAGCGGAAAATTCGTTTTCGCAACCAAAAAAATATATACCGCAGCAGAAAAAAATAAAGATAACCGGTAATCGGTTTGAAATGGAATGGCAACCTTTTTCTATCAATATCCTGCGGATAAAAGATAGCGGATGGAAGAAATAACTATATAGGGACTAACTTGTATGATTCTTTTTTAAAATAAATAGTTTGTCGAAATGAGGCTCAATTCTTTTTTTATTCTTACAGCGTTGTTGTGTAGCCTGGTTAGTACAGCACAACAAAAAAATGCAACGAAAACATTTACCCATGCGGATACACTACGTGGTAGCATCACCGCCGGGCGGGCCTGGTGGGATTTACTTCGGTATGATCTTACCATAAAACCCGATTATAATAATAAAAGCGCGGAAGGGAAAAATAGTATTTCCTATAAAGTGATCAGTACAAAAAATGCTTCATCTCTTCAGTTGGATCTGCAGGAGCCATTGGTGATTGATAGTGTAGTGTTGAACGCAACATCATTGAAGTTTACCAAAGATGGTAATGCATGGTATATAAAAATGCCTCCTCAGACTAAAGGTTCTGTGCATATGCTGGATGTATATTATAGCGGCAAACCGCA
>CAMLEX010000554.1 GCA_946479055.1 uncultured Bacteroidota bacterium
CGACCACCGAGATCTACACTCTTTCCCTACACGACGCTCTTCCGATCTTCTGAAACAAACAAGGAGACGGAAGAAAAAGAAGGTGACAGGTATTCACGGAGGGAATTTAGTTATCAATCATTCCAACGTTCTTTTACTTTAGCTAAAGACGTGCTCGATTCAGACAAAATAAATGCAAAATATGAAGATGGCGTGTTACGTCTTCTCATTCCCAAAAAAGAAGAAGCAAAACAAAAACCGCCAAGGCTGATTGAAGTTTCTTAAACACAGTAAAACACCTTACAATAGTTGCTTAACGGCAACTATTGTTTTATTTTATTACCACCAATCGTTGATTTTATTCAACGTTTTTTTAAGGAAAGAGAAACTTTAAAAGAAATCATGTATCCTACACCTGATATAACCTGGGCGTTCTTCAGGCATTGACCAGTCTGAAAATTCGGATTGCAGGATCTCATCATCTTCTTCTTCAAAATTCGGGATTGTGACTATAGCTATTTCAAGGCCGTTCCTGTTTAATATGCCGAAAGAAGAAAGATGATGTGTTTTGAGAGGCTTTTTCTCTTTCCTGGTGTACAATTCATACCTTATTTTCTTACCAGGTTGCATACCCTATTTACAGTAAAAATCATGCCTTAGTTAAATAAGAACTACTTAGCCTGAAGTATAATTTTATTGGTAGAATACTTTACACTGAAAAAAAATATTTTTCCATCAAAAAATATTCCCTCGTGCAAATTTATTCCGGCATATACTTATCTACCGCTATGTATCACATAGCCCTTTAGCTCTTCATTGAATTCACTTTCTTTGATCAAGTCTTCCAATGAAATATGCATCCGGTACTGCCAGTAATGTTTGGAATTTGCCGGATTATTAATCCTTTCTTCCTGTGAATTTTCACGGCGCAGGGTCTCGCTCATGCCCAGTATATCCTGCATCATAAAGATGGTCCACATGGCAGGTGAATAGAGGTGCTGTAGTATAATGGCCCTGTTTATCCATGCTTCACAGAAGTAAGGTGCCTGGCCCCATTGTCCCAATACATGATTATAAAAATGTTGCGTTCTCTCCCTGTTCTCTTCCCACCAACCTCTTATGGTGTTCATATCATGCGTAGACGGAGTGATCACCGACAGATACGGCGCTTCGTTGGGATAGAAGAATTCTTTTTTTGAATTCTTTGGCATCCGCTGTATTTCCAGGCTAAGTATTCCCAGGTGTTTCATTACCTCGGGAACGCAATCCGGAACCATTCCCAGATCTTCGCCACAGATGAGCATATTGGTAGATTCCTTCAGCCGCGGCAGTTTATGCATGGCTTCTTTTTTCCAGAAATCATCCTGGCGGCGATAGAAATAATTTATGTAAAGAGCTTTTAGTTTTTCCTGTACATGGGGTATCAGATATTTAAAAGACAATGTCTTTTCCATAGAAATACGGAAATGATACTCCAGTCCTCTTGATCCTTCCTGTTTAAAAAAGATAACATTGGAAATAAGATCATACAGACCCAACTTCAATCTTGTATTTTCGTTGTTGTATTCCAGTTTTTCAAATCCTGCTTCCACGTCCCGCTGTGTTTCGAATCCCGGTTTCAGATCATAACCTCCTCTTTCATTGGGAACTACAAAAACCTGTTTTACTTTTTCAGCAAGGTCACCAAATACTTCGTTTAATACATCATCCGTAATAAAAGGTTTGCAATACCGGGGCTCATCAAACCAAACCCCGTTTTCACCAAACTCAACATAGTGAACCGGAATGCAGGGAACAAAATGTCCCATGATGCCCTGCACAGCATTGGTAGGAATACTCCAGATACGGAAGAAACCAAGTATATGATCGATCCGGAATGTATCGAAATAATTGCTCATCTGTTCAAACCGCTGTTTCCACCATCCAAAGCCATCTTCCTGCATCCTTTGCCAGTTGTAAGTTGGAAATTCCCAGTTTTGTCCAATAGGAGTAAAATCATCAGGCGGCGCACCTGCCTGTGCTTCCATATTGTATAATTCAGGCGCCACCCAGGCATCGCAGCCATAACGGTAAATGCCAATTGGAATATCACCTTTCAGTACGATCCCTTTTTTATGCGCATAGTCAGCCGCTTCTTTTAATTGCAGGTGCAACTGGAATTGCACAAAGCAATAAAAGTGAATTTCTTTTTTAACTGCAGATCGTGATGAAAACAACTGATCGATCTCGTCCTTGTTATAAACACTGTTTGTTTCCCATTCCTTGAAATGGGATGTGGCATATTTATCCCTGAAATAACAGAAGGCCGCATAAGGCACTAACCAGTGTTTATTATCATCAAAGAATTCTTTGTATTCCTCTGATTCAAAGCATTCTTTGCCCATTACCTCATAAAGCTCTTTCAGCATTGCCAGCTTAAACCGGATCACTTCTTCATAATCTATATCGGCCAATTCGTTAAGCAGCTTTTGTTTCCTTTTTAAGGAACTGATCAAATCTTCGTGTTTTTTACCGGCAACTTTTTCGAGGTTGATATATAATGGATGAAGTGCAAATGCTGAAATAGCTGCATAAGGATATGAGTCCATCCAGGTATTGGTAGCTATTGTGTCATTGACCGGAAGGATCTGAATTAGCTTCAGACCGGTTTCCTTTGCCCAGTCAACCAGCAATTTTATATCTGCAAATTCGCCTACGCCAAAACTGTTTTTACTACGCAGACTGAAAACAGGTATTGACACTCCGGCTCCTTTCCAGGTATCGTTGGGTAAATGAGCAAACCCATCATGAATAACGGTTACTCGGTGTGCCGGCGCATCACCATGAAGCAGGCGGTTATCACCTGTTTCATAGTTTACAAACTTATTTTCTTTGGTATTGAATACTCCATATTTATAGGCAACGGGAAAGTTGTTCCCTGACATATCTATATTTACCGACCACCAATCATCCTCCCTTGAAAGTAAAATAATATTGTCTTCCGACCAGTTGCCCAATATATCCCCGCTTCCTGAAAGACCGATGGCTTCATGTTTGTTTAGTAATGGAGCTTTTACTTTAAAAGTATGCGTATAATGTTTGCTTATTTTATTCTTATTGTTTGAATGATTATGCTTCAGCAATACATTCTTAAAAGGAGCTGTAAAAAAAGCATTTTCATATTCACCTGCGTGATTCCATGTGTCGAGCAGATATATTTCTTCAGTTGCTTTGTTATGTGTAATGATCACCCGGTCATGTCCCCATTCTCCTGTCAACTCTCCATCTTTATTTTTCAGGTAATATTTATAAACGATCCCGTCCTTGTGCCAGTTTTTTTTAGGAATAGTAATGGCGACATACCAGAATTCATCATTCAGATATTTCATAGCGACAGCCTTTCCGGGGTCGTCCATTCCTAACTCTTCTGAGTTTCCACTGATCCACAAACTTTGCCCGAATTCTGTATGAAAACGTAAATTAAACTGAAGGTTCATCGCAATTGTTGGTTCATTAATTCTTTACTTATGTGGAGAATACACATTGTTACGAAAGTAAAATAAAACCAGCAACGATCGTATTTTTATTTAAAGAAACGAGCAAAAATTCGGCTAGCTATATGAATTTAAGTTACAAAAAATGGAAAGGTCTTTTCTTTTTTTCGCTGGGCCTGTTCCTGGGTACTGCGTTTTGTATGAAATGGATGGAAAACGACCTATGGACAAACGGAGAAAAATTCAGCATTCTGGGTCTTGAACTTTTTTATCCGAAAGAAAAAGTTATCGGTATTCTTAGCAGTCTTGATACTCATGTACGAACGATCCTGCAATTTCATCTCTGGTTCGATTTTGCATTTATGGCCGGTGTGTATCCGGGTATTACATCGCTCTGTATGATGGCCAGGGAAAAAGTAATATTGCCAGCTGTTAAAAGAATACTATATATAGTGGCATGGCTGCAATTGCTGGCATGGACCGGAGATATTATTGAAAATTACTACCTGCTTTCCTGGATTCAAAAACCAGTGATGGGGAATGAATTTGGTTTATACCATCTTATCACTACTGTCCCGTTAACTTAGATGTTGATTTACTGAAATGCTTGCCAAGCTT
>CAMLEX010000555.1 GCA_946479055.1 uncultured Bacteroidota bacterium
CTTTATACAATGTTTTCATTCCTTCCCAATTGTCTTTTGCCAGCGGTTGCTCCACATATTCAACCCCCAGTTCTTTCAATTGCGGTATTAATTTCAATGCTGTTTCAAGATCCCATCCCGCATTGGCATCTACTCTTAATGCGGCTTCCGTATTTTCCCGCAAGGCTTTTACAATACTGATATCATCCACCGTGCCCACTTTTATTTTATAAATGGGCCAGGGCTTTTCTATCAGCTTACTTACCATTTTATCAATGCTGTCGATACCAATGGTATAATCGGTCAATGGGTTTTTAGCAATATCACCCTTCCAGAGTTGATACAGTTTTTTGTTTTGCATTTTGGCAAAAAGATCCCAGGAAGCTATATCCAGCGCACAAACCAAAAACGGATTTTGTGGTAACAGGTGATGCAGGTAATGCCAGTACCGATCCGGTTCGGTGAAAGCAAACTTTTCGATCATACCTTTTTTCTTCTCCAGGTCTTCTATCATCTTCTCCACCGTGATATCATAATAAGTAATAGCCGGTGCTTCGCCATAGCCTTTGATACCAAAATGTTCCAGCTCAACAATAAGCGTAGGTTGATGTGTTTTGGTGCCTTTTGAAATAGTAAAGGGATGGCGAAACTTTAAATTGTAGGGATAGTAAGCGAGTTTCACTTTTAGAAATTTCCTGCAAAGTATGGAAAAACAATCTTTAAGAATCTGTATACCTATATGAAAATAACTTTATTAATACTGTTAGTATTATTTGTATCTAATCGTGCTTATTCCCAGGCACAATCCGATACATTAAATAATTGTTGTGATAAGAAAGACGAAGCTTTAAATATGAAAAGCGAAGATGGGACACCAGCGTCGTTTCCTGGTGGGCAAGGTGGTTGGTATCGATGGCTTTCAAAAAGACGACACAGCAAAGAAAAGCAATTACAAGAAAGTAAAATTCATGGAAAATGTCATTTCAAATTTTTGATCGATACCTCTGGAAAAGTAACAGATTTGAAGTTTTGTTCAATGCAAGGTACTCTTGCTGAAACAGTCATTAGAGATATCCTTGATATAGCTCCAGTATGGAGGCCTGCATTTAGTTATAAAAGAGGTAAAGTAGTTCAATCCTTTTGCCAAACCCTAACCTTTGGATTTGGTGAGTCAGAAGAATGATTTTGCTTAAATCACTACTTCCGACATATATCTGCTCTCTTCCGGAAAAGTAAGCGACCGTTGTTGCGTGTTGCGCATAGATAAGTGGGATAGCAGAACAACAACAACCGAAATGAGGAAACCAAACCTTGACCTGGAATGAAATGTTATACAGTAGCTTTGTTGGTGATAATCCGCGCACAAAAGCCCTGCCCGACACACAACCAAGACGTTTTATCGTTTTTTAAAATCTGCATGGTAAAATGCTATGAGAAAAAAAAATTTTAAGATAAAAACAAAAAATATTGTAAAAAGAAAAAGCTATGACAGATAACAAGAAAACCGTACAGCAATACATGGATGGTTTTATAGCCAGTGATCATGCAAAAATTTTAGCCTGTCTTGCTGATGATATCGTTTGGGAAATGCCCGGATTCTTTCATTTAACCGGTAAAGAAGCATTTGACAAAGAAATCGAGAACGACAATTTTATTGGCAGCCCGACCATCAGCATCACCAGCATGGTGGAAGAAAATAATATAGTGGTAGCCGAAGGCGCTGTACAGAGTAAGAGAAAAGATGGTGGAATGTTAGACGCTGTATTCTGCGATGTATTTCATATGGAAAATGGTAAAATAAAACATCTGACAAGCTACCTGATGAATAAATAAAAATCCCCTGCAAAATAAATGACCTATCTCCTGCTTTTATTCGTTGCGCTTGTTGCCTGTACCAATGCGCCAAAAACAAAATTTGCAGATAACTTGCAAATGGAAAACTCTGCGGTATCTTCAGTTCAGACTGATACAGTAAGAACGATCGATGTAATTTATCGATCCACGAACCAAGGAAAAACATGGTCCTCCTTTGCTAAGGGCATTCCTGCCGATGCAACTGCAACCGGGTTTGCCACTACTAAAAACAAAGTTTTTGCGGCTACTAAATTCAATGGAGTATTTGTATGGGAAAATGGATCGGATAAATGGAAACCTGTAAATACGGGACTTCCGGATAAAGCTGATATTAATTCCATCGCTGCAGGAAACAATGTAATTGTGATCGGAACTTTTAAGCAAGGGCTCTTTGTCTCGCCTGATGAAGGAAATACCTGGACACCTTCTGCCGGCAATTTGCAAAATATTCCGGTCAGGAACCTAACGGCACTAAAAGATAAAATATTGGTTGGTACAGATAATGGAATTTATATCTCAACCGATAATGGAGACAATTGGAACCATTTGTTTGGCAATATGCAGGTGAATGGATTTACTTTCTTAAATGAGAAGTTGTATGCCGCTGTTGTAAATGGTGCGCTAATGAGTAACGATGATGGAAGAACCTGGAATTATATCTACAAGCGCCATACTTTGCATGATATCTCCAATGACGGAAAATATATTTATGCAATGACATTAGGAGAAGGATTGTTAAAAACCAATAACGACGGGCTTAGCTGGCAAAATGCCAATAAAGGATTACCACCACTTTATACTTTTGAAGTTAAGAATATCAATAATGATTTGTTTGCGGCGCAATGGCACGGTATTTATCATTCAGGCAATAGTGGCGCTGATTGGTCTAAGATAAATACAGGATTTAATGGATTGCCTGATTCAACTGCGTTTACAACGCTTGAAGTAACAGCATTTGGAATATTGACGGGAATTGGGCTAAGAAAATAGATCCAATATTTCCTGCTTTGTTTTCTTCCGGTAAACATTACATCACACCTTATTTTATGATTCAGCAACAATTTCTAAAGAAAGCGGTAGAAGTTATTCAAAAAGATGATAGCATAACTGGCCTGGCAGTTGGCGGATCATGGCTGACAAATGAAGTGGATGAGTATTCAGATCTTGACCTGATGCTTATAACAAAAGAGAAAGTATCGGGTGACCCTTCTAAGATGCTTCATTATGCATCTTCTCTTGGAAAACTGTTATCAGGGTTTACCGGTGAGCATGTTGGCGAACCACGACTTTTAATTTGTCTCTATGATGATCCCTTGCTGCATGTAGATATTAAATTTCTGACTCTTCCTGAATTTAATTCCCGCGTAGAAAATCCTGTCATTCTTCATGATACTGACGGCCAATTGAAAGATGTGCTTTCCAGAACGATGCAAAATATCCTTTTCCCGGCTACCAATGGATCGAGGACCGGTTTTGGATATGGATCCATTATGCCTCATTAAAAATTGGTCGTGGTGAGTTATTTGAAGCATTGGATTTTTTAAGTTTTATCAGGATGGTAGTTTTAGGCCCGTTGCTATAGGTAAAAAATGCTGAGACTCCCGTGGTGTTCGAAAGGTGGAAATGAATCTGGCGAAGGAAGATCTTGAGAAATTAAAGTTGACGATTTCTGATTATAACACAGCTTCAATTATAGCGGCACTGGAATCAACCATTTATTTATATCGTGAACTTAGAAAAGCATTATTTTCCAGCGAAGTAAATATGCAGGTAAAAAACGAATTAAAAAGCGTTGACTACCTGCATGTAATTAAGACTAGAAAAGAAGTTAGCTGATGGAGAGATAAATATAATGACCCTGAAAAATTTTCAGTTTAATATGATGGAAAAGTAATTCTGGCAAGCTTTGCTGACAATGATTCAGCCGACAGTTTGCTAAAATCCTTTTGGCATATCACTTGAAAATGAGTGGTTGTAAATAATACCTTTAACCATTTTAAAAAGGAGGAAATTATGACAATCTTAAAAAGAAATGGCGGCCTGCACAACAGTTTCCCTGCTCTTTTTAATGACTTCTTTAACCGGGAATTGTTTGATTGGGGCGAGTCCAATTTTTCCACCACCGGAACTACTTTACCGGCTGTAAACATTAAAGAAACCAATGAAGCCTTTGAAGTAGAAATGGCGGCACCGGGAATGAATAAGAATGAATTTAAAATA
>CAMLEX010000556.1 GCA_946479055.1 uncultured Bacteroidota bacterium
CGATATGCATTTCTTTCTGTATAATAATAAACGGTCTGATCATCAATCCTGTATTTCCCAGCGGGAAAGGTGACCGCACTGCCGGTATAGTAGATCCAGTTGGCAGAAAGCGTCCATTTTTTATTCAACTGGTAAATGCCCACTACCGCTATATCATGTGTTCTGTCCTGCTTTGCATTGTACCAATCATTGTTACTGATACCATTTATTTTCCTTTCTGTTTTTGATAAAGTATAACTCACCCATCCATTAAACCTCCCGGCTTTCTTTTTGAATAACCATTCTATGCCGTAGGCTCTTCCTTTTCCAAACAACAACTGCGTTTCTATAGCATCGGAATTAATATAAATATCAGCGCCGTCTTTATAATCGATCTGGTTTTGCATGGTTTTATAATATGCTTCTACAGATAGTTCATATTGATCATTGCTTAGATTTTTATAATAGCCCAAAGAAAACTGGTCTGATATTTCCGGCTTGATAATATTGGTACTGGCCGCCCATTTATCGGTAGGGCTTGAAGTAGTTGAATTAGAGATCAGGTGCAGGTTTTGCACATTGCGTACATACGACGCTTTAACAGAAGAAAGAGGATTGAACTGATAGCTGACTGCCAGCCGGGGTTCTGCATTCCAATATGTTTTTACCATCTCACCTTTATCATAGCTGAACGTATCGGTAACTATACCATCCCGGTCAATAGCATAAAAATCACCTTTACCTATAATGCTGAAAGCCGTAAGTCTTATCCCATAAGTAATATTTAATTTGTCGGCAGCTTTCCAGGTATTGGTAGCATAAGCTGAATTTTCCAACGAGAATCTTTTTTGCAGCTTACTGCTGTTTATACTTGATGCTGCAGTTGCCGTCACTTCACCCGGCCGGATAGTATGAAAAATAGCATTCATTCCAAACCGTAATGTATTCCGGCCGTTAACATACCATTGCAGTTCTTCTTTCAAATTCCAATCTCTTATCTGTGAAAAAATATCAAAGTCTGTTGCACCACTTCGTATAGATATTTTATAATTATAGTTGCTATAGATCAATGAAGTATTTGAAAAAAGTTTAGGGCCAAAGATGTGATTCCATCGTATAGTGCCGGTACCATTACCCCAGGCCAAACCAAACGTGCTACCAACACCCAGTTGATCACGACCAAAATAACCAGAAAGATAGATGCGATCTTTTTTTCCTAAAATATAATTTGCCTTTGCATTAAAATCATAGAAAGAAAGATTGTTACTATTTACAGTCGAATCTTTTGACAATTTCAAAAACGCATCTACATAAGTTCTTCTGCCTGTTACCAAAAAAGAAGATCTGTTTTTTTGTATGGGGCCTTCAACATTTAACTTGGTAGAGATAAGGCCAATACCCCCGCTCACATTGTAAGCCTGATTATTTCCTTCGTTCATTTTAATATCCAACACGGAAGACAAACGACCACCATACTGAGCAGGCATACCTGTTTTGTACATCGTCATATCTTTTATCGCATCTGAATTGAATGTAGAAAAGAATCCGAGCAGATGCGAAGCATTATAAACAGGAGCTTCATCCAGCAAGATCAAATTTTGATCGGCAGCGCCACCCCTTACAAAAAAACCGCTGTTACCATCACCTGCAGATTTTACACCCGGCAGCAATTGTACTACTTTGAGTATATCCCTTTCCCCCAGCAATACCGGAATATATTTTATGTCTTTTGTTGAAAGTTTTTCTACACCCATTTGCGGGCTGCTTAAACTTCGGCTGCGTGAATCAGATGTTACCACTACTTCATCCAGGTCTTTAATAATGTCTTCGAGAGAGATATTCAATACAAGATTACGATCTGCGGTTATTTTTTGTATGGCCGTTTGCAATCCAACAGCAGTCACTTCCATGCTGTAATCGCCTTTAACAACAGTGATGGAATAAAATCCATAATCATTGCTTGTAGTAATGAGGTTACCCACTTTTATTGTAGCAGCGATTATCGTTTCACCTTTCGTTTTGGAAGTAATAGTTCCGCTGATCGTAAATTTTTGTTGCGCATTAGCACCCAGTGCAGTAAAAAAGAAAATAAGTATAAAAAAGCACTTATTGCTCATTGTAATAGTTTTTGGCAGGATAAGCTTTCCGAACTGTATAATTTGTTTTGACCTGCAATATTAACTGTAATCAACCGTGCCGGAAAAAGCAGCCAATTATTTAACGTAAGAATGACATTTTGATATAGAATTACGTTTTCTGTTGCATTTGTTTTCATCATTTCAAAAAAAACAAATTCGCAACCCTCTTGTATTAACCAATATTGTTTTTTATTTTGGCTGTCATATCTATGAAAGGCATCCTGACCATCCTATTGATTTCTTCAACGCTGATTCTTTCTGCCCAACCCCTGAAAAGATCAGACTACAGCATTATACTTGGAGATTGTTTCAACAGGGACACGGTAAGCTTATCAATTAATAACCGTCCAATTTTCACCAATTACACTATTGATAATAAGGACTCTCTGATCAAGGGAAACCTTAACCTGGCACAGTATGTACAAGGTATCCGCATTAATTACAATGGAAAGGAAAAAATTTTAAAATCTATTCCAGTTCACCACCTGCTCAATATAAAAGTGACTGTCAACCGAAAAATTAACCGTTTTAGCCTGGATATGCGAAAAGGGAATATAATCCTGCTGGATTTTTGTCCCGAGAATGATGATCAGCCTGCAACACGTAAACTCACCGCTAGTCAATTACAGGAACCTTTTTTATTGATGTAGAATAGACCTGTTCATAATATCAACCCATGTTTGCTTTTATCATGACTCCCCCCTTTTGCTAACCGTAAATATACAAAGTAAAATCACATCCGTTTTATCGTGACTTTACGAACAATAATTTTTAAATCTTGCATATATATCATTAATCACATCCGTTACGTTATACTAAGTAATAGCCCGTTTTTCACCTTAAATCCAAATCATGAAAAATTCTACACCAGGTAATTCTTTCATTCAAGCTTTTCACCCGTCAGGGAGTCATTTCTCTCCACAACATACAGATATACGGATATGGGAATCCTTAAAATTTCCATTCCCGTTATTTCCTGTATTGGGGCTTTTTTCCGTTTAGCATCCGATTTTGATTGACAGGTATTTATTCCAGGATATATCAGAAGATATTGTTCTGCAATAAATCAATACTCTGAAGACAAATAAATGAACCAGCAGGAATATACAGCATTAAACCAATCCCATTAAAACCACCAACCTTTCAGGCCGCTAAATAAATATTACATGTGTTCTGACCTGAATACATATCCACCACCCTTTAAAAACAGGCACAAGACGAAGCACTTGCGCAAAATTGTGCCAGTGTGTATATTCCTGTTTGCCGTTTTTATATTTAATGCATTTTCGCTCAATGCGCAAATAGCCACCACCACAACTTTAACATCAAGCCCCAATCCGTCATGCCTGAATGAACCGGTTACATTAACAGCTACAGTAAATCAAATTATTGCGACAGGTAATGTGCATTTTTGGGAAGGCCCGATTCTCCTGGGAAATAGCACATTAGGCATCGGCGGAACAGCTACGCTTACACTGTCAAATCTTTCAGCGGGCAACCATACAATAACGGTAGTTTATGACGGAGCCCCACCCTTTAATGGAAGTCCGTCGGCGGCAATAATTCACACCGTAAACTCTCCCCCCTCCATTAGTGGTCAACCATTGCCACAGACAGTAGGTATTGGATGTAATACATCTTTTACTGTTACTGCTGATGGTACTGAACCCATAACTTATCAATGGAGAAAAGATGGAACAGATATTCCAGGTGCTACTTTAGCCACGTTAGCAATTAATGGTGTGGCATCAACTGATGGTGGCGATTATGAAGTTGTTGTAACAAATGGCTGTGGCAATATAACATCAAATGCTGTCAGCCTGGCAACAACTGACGCTTTATCCGTAGCACTTACTTTAAAAACCGATGTTCTTTGTTTTGGTGCTGCAACCGGCGCTATCAATATTACTGCCACAGGTGGCG
>CAMLEX010000557.1 GCA_946479055.1 uncultured Bacteroidota bacterium
GTGTATGAACTCATTTCCTTTCTTCAATTTTCCTTTTGCATACCATTGGGCCATACGTGCCGAAGTGCCAGTGCCACAGGGCGAACGATCAATGGCTTTATCGCCATAGAACACGGCATTTCTTGCAGAAGCAGTTGGTGAAATAGTTTTACCTGTCCAGAGTATATGGCTCAATCCTTTGATATGCTCATTTTCCGGGTGTACAAATGAATATGTTGAATTCAACCTCTCCCGACATACACGGCTCCAGGAGATCAACTGATCGGCTTTATAATTTTCAAGACCCGAAAAATTTTCCTGCGGATCAACGATAGCATAGAAATTACCACCATAAGCTACATCCACGTTTATTATGCCCAGGTCAGGACATTCCACTTCCAGGTTTTCCGCTGCAAGGAAGGACTTTACATTAGTTAATTTAACCGATTTTACTTTTTTTCCTTCCTGTTTGTACTCTACTAACACCAGCCCGGCAGGAGTTTCCAGTCTTAATTTGCCCGGCTCTTTAGGAATGATCAATCCTTCTTCGATGGCAATCGTTACTGTACCGATCGTACCATGTCCGCACATAGGCAAGCACCCACTGGTTTCTATAAACAGTACGCCAACATCATTCTGTTCATCATGTGGCGGATATAAAATACTTCCGCTCATCATATCATGACCACGGGGTTCAAACATCAGGCCCTTGCGAATCCAGTCATAGTCTTTTAAAAAATGTAAACGTTTTTCCATCATGCTATCGCCTTTTAAAAAAGGACCACTGCCTGCTACTACCCTAACCGGGTTGCCACAGGTATGAGCATCGATACAAAAGAAAGTCTTTGAAGCCACGATGAAATATTGTTTATGTTAAACCCAGAAGTTGGAAGTCAGAGGTTGGAAATCAGAAGCATCCGAATCCACTGATAATATTTTATAAAATAGTTGAACTGCTATCTCACTCGCCACTCACTACTCACCACTCACTACCCCTATTTCACTGCATCCCTGGTATAATGCCCATTAATTTTCCGCATGATATTTAAACTGTTATCATTTTTCAATTGTTCGGGCAAAAATTCAGGTGGGCAATCCTGCAAACATATTGGTCTCGCAAAACGCCTGATAGCGTCTGCACCAACTGATGTACTGCCAGCATGGGTAGTAGCGGGATAAGGACCACCATGCACCATTGCATGACAAACCTCCACTCCTGTTGGCACACCATTATATAAAAGACGTCCCACTTTAGTTTTTAATAGTTCAATGCAGGTTGTAAATGTTTCAATATCTTCTTTCAGACCCATAACAGTTCCTGTCAACTGGCCATGCAATGCATGTAGCGCCTGCAATAATTCCGCTTGGTCTTTACATTTTACAATTAATGATGATGGGCCAAATACTTCCGCCTGCAAATTTTCATTTTTAATAAAATCAAATGCATTGATTTGCAGTAATGCGGCCGCTCCTTTATAATCATCTGTAGCATTTTCAACAGTTGCCAGCACCTTAATGCCAGGCTGGTTTTGTAGTAGCTCCTTGCTTTTATAATAATTATTACAAACAGCTTTATTCAACATTGTAGCTGGTGCTGTTTTCAATATCAGTTCACTAAGTGCTGCAATAAAATTTTCTGCCGCCTGGCTTTCTATTAAAAAGATCAGGCCGGGATTGGTACAAAACTGACCAGTCCCTAAAGTAACAGATGCCGCTAATTGGGTTGCGATGGCATTGCTATCCTGTTCCAATTTTTTGGGCAAAAGAACCACTGGATTGATGCTGCTCATCTCAGCATATACAGGTATAGGTGTTTTACGTCCGGTTGATGCTGTTTTAAATATGGCCGTGCCTGCTTTATAAGAACCGGTAAAGCCAATGGCTTTAATCGCTTCATGTTTTACCAGGTGTTGTATCGTTTCAACATCGCTGCTGATAACAAATGCAAAAACACCATCTGGCATATTTGTTTTTTTGGCCGCTTTTTTAATAGCCGTCGCCATTAATTCATTGGTCCCTAAATGTCCTTCATGTGCTTTTACAATTACCGGATTGCCGGCTGCCAATGCTGAAGCCGTATCACCACCTGCAGTAGAAAAAGCAAAAGGGAAATTACTGGCGCCAAAAACCAATACCGGACCAACAGGTACTAACATTTTTCTTAAATCAGAACGGGGTAATGGCTTACGGTCGGGCAATGCCGTATCGATCACTGCTTCCACCCAGGAACCTTCCCGTAAAATATCAGCGAACAATTTTAACTGGCCTACCGTTCTTCCTCTTTCACCAACAAGTCTTGCTTCCGGCAATCCTGACTCCAGCATGGCCCGTTGAATCAATTCATCGCCAATAGCCATTATTTCATCGCCTATCGCTTCAAGAAAACGAGCTTTTTCTTCTGCATTTTTTTTGCTGTAAAAAGGAAAAGCATTTTTTGCTTTATCAGCGACAGCTTCTATTTCTTCTATAGTTGCAGCAAGAAATTCGCCGGGCAGATATTCTTTAATAACCGTGCTGAATGCTTTCAACTTTATTTTTCCTTCGCTGCTTTCCGCAGAATCAACATGGTTGTATTCATTAAGCATTAACCAATGATTGTAATTTTAAATAATCGGGTAAGGTGGGACGTGTAGCTATCGCTTTATTAATAGTAGCTAATACTTTTTCCCGTTCCACCCCTTCAATAGCCAGTCTTGGCGCCCTTACATACTCTGTAGAGATTCCTGTTTGCATAGCGGCCAGCTTTATATATTGTACCAGTTTAGGATGAATATCCAACTCAAGTACAGGTAAAAACCACCTGTAGATCTCCAACGCCTCTTTGTACCAGCCTGCTTTTACTAATTTGTAAATAGCTACTGTTTCTTTGGGAAATGCATCCACCAGTCCGCCCACAATTCCATCGGCACCCAGCATCAGCTCTTCCATCACCAATGTATCTACACCACAAAATAATTTGTACCTATCGCCAAAACGATTGCGCATACGGGTGATATTGGTAACATCACGGGTAGAATCTTTTACAGCTTCTATAGTGGCATGTTTTGCCAATTGCTCAAACATCTCCAGGGTTACCTCTATTTTATAATCTACAGGATTATTATATATCATGATCGGCAAAGAGGTATTGGCCGCAATGGTTTTAAAGTATTCCACCGTTTCCCTGTCATCAGCTTTGTATCGCATGGGTGGCAGGATCATTAATCCATTAGCTCCATTTTTTTCCGCATCCTGTGCCAGTTTTACCGCCACTTTTGTGGTTTGCTCCGCGATGGTTAACACAGCAGGGATTCTTCCTTTCAAAATTTCAATGGTATATATCAGTAACTGATTTTTTTCTTCACTATCCAGCGTACTGCCTTCACCCAAAGAGCCAGCCAGGATGACGCCTTCAATACCCGCCTCTAACTGGGCATTCACATTTTTTTCAAACATTGTAAAATCAAGCTTATCATCTGCTGTGAAAGAAGTAAGCATGGCAGGGAAAACACCTTCCCAGTTAATTTTATTCATAAATCCGGTTTTTAATTAAAACAATATGGCAAATTTAATCTTCCTTCAAAGAAGTAAATAAAACTAAAATAACAGATGTTTTACGGATTTTAACTAAGATGTGGCATTATTGAACGCCCGGGACTGGGTATTGTATTAAAATAGGCGGGGCTTTATTTTTGGTCAGCTATGAAAATAATTCCCAGTTTACCAGGTTTGTTTAAATTTTTTCCATTGGCGGAACTAAGTGGTTGTTTATTTAAGCACTTTATAGTATACAACAACAACACCTGTCCTGAATGTTTTAGTTTTTATAAGTTCAAGCCTTAGTTGGCCAGATAATTTAAATAACGGCCTGCCTTTCCCCAGAACAACGGGATGTATCCAAAGCATATATTGATCAATTAGGTTTAACTGTGACAAAAAAGATACAATCTTCCCGCTGCCATAAATGATCATGTCATTACCCGGCATTTGTTTTAGTTTAGTTATTTCGGTTAAAATGTTTCCTTTTACCAATTTTGAATTATTCCATTCAGCAGTTGTCAGTTTTTTTGAGAAAACAAT
>CAMLEX010000558.1 GCA_946479055.1 uncultured Bacteroidota bacterium
GGCTGTCAATGAACCATCAGCGTCACAACTAGACAGTACGCTTGGCCGTTTTGCTGAATTGGGTTTGAAACTACAGATTACTGAACTGGATATTTCTGTTTATCCGAAAGAGCATAACGCAAGAGAAAGAAGGAACGAAGATTATGATACCGTTTTTTCTGCGGAGAAAGAAAACAAGCAACTTGAAATGTATAAAATGTGTTTCAGCCTATTCCGAAAATATAGGAATGTCGTATCCGGTGTTACATTCTGGAATATTTCAGATCGGCACAGCTGGCTGGATAATTTTCCTGTGCGAGGAAGAAAGGACTACCCTTTATTATTTGATAAAAATCTTAAACCGAAAAAGGCGTATTGGGAAGTAGTGAGATTTTAAGCACCCCTGTATAAATAAGTTTTCTTTTCACTTCCTGTTTTCCATACAAAAAATAGCTCTTTAAAAACAGACCGCTATCTGATGGAAAATTCTTTCTTCATTATCATTTCACTGGCATTTTTGCCAATGTATATTTCATAGTTACCCGCATAAAGTTTCCAGGCATGTGTTGCTTCATCCCATTTTTGTAATTCAACAACAGGTATAGCAAGACTAACTTCCTTATTCTTACCCTTACCAATCGAGACTTTCTTAAATGCCTTTAATTCTTTCAAAGGCATTCTTTCTATTTCCGGATAATTGATATACAATTGTACCAATTCATCACTATCATAGTTTCCGGTATTGCTGATTTCAAATTTAACCCCGATGGTATCCTGTAAAGAATACACTGGAGCGGGTTGTTGTTTCCATTGATATTCAAATGAAGTATAACTCAACCCAAAACCAAAAGGATACTGGAGCTTGCCGTTGTAATAACGATAGGTTCTTCCTTTCATCGCATAGTTTTCATACGCCGGTAAATCATCAAAAGAATGGTAAAACGTCAATGGCAAATGACCGGAAGGTGAAACCTTTCCAAATAAAATATCCGCCAATGCGTTTCCTCCCTGTTCACCGGGATACCATGCATAGATAATAGCATCTGCATAGGGCTCGATAGCCGATACATCCACAGCGCTTCCTGCTGTTATCACCGCAATGATAGGTTTGTTATGCGCTTTACGCAATGCTTTCATATAAGCAATATGCGAAGCCGGGAGATTCAAATTTTTCTTATCGCCGCTACCCGCTGCAAGGAATGCATCGCCTTCTTCTCCTTCATATACCGGTGTAAGGCCAATGACGGCAATGGTTACATCCGCATTACCGGCAGCCCATGTTCCACCAAAATGAACCGTATCGGTATAGTCACAACCCTGGTCGTATTCCACTCTTGTACCTGCATCAACAGCAGCTGTAATTCCTTCCACAAAATTCACAGCCTTATCACTTACCCCATGATAATTGCCGAGCAGGGCATCCAATGAAGCCGCGTTAGGGCCAGCTACCATGATGGCACTGTATTTCTTTTTAACTAATGGTAAAACATTCTTATCGTTCTTTAGCAGCACCATACTTTGCTGTGCCATTTTCCTTGCCAGCTTAATATGATAAGCATTGCTTACACTATCCGCACCATACTTTGCATAAGGGCTACGGGCAGTTGCATCATAAAAACCTAATTTGAATTGTGTACGCAAAATACCGGCGAGTGAACTATCCACTTCTTTTTCAGTTAATAATTTTTGTTGAATGGCTTTCATTACATCATCCTGCAACATGTTGCTGCAATCGAGGTTCACTCCGGCTTTGATAGCAGCAGCCGCTACCTCCACACTATTGGCCATTACCTTATGACGAAGCCAGATATCTTCCAACGCCCAGCAATCAGTCACCACATGCCCTTTAAATTTCCATTCCTTGCGGAGTATGGTTTGCAATAATGTATTACCCGTGCAGCAAGGCTCATTGTTTAACCGGTTATAACCGCACATTACGGATTCAACACCGGCATCCACTAATTTTTTAAACGCATATAAATAAGTTTCACGTAAATCTTTTTCATCTACTATCGCATTGAAGGTATGCCTTCCTGCTTCCGGCCCGCTATGCGCTGCAAAATGTTTGGCACAGGCTGATGTTTTCAGATATCTTTTATCATTCCCCTGCAATCCTTTTATAAATGCTGTGCCCATGCTGGCAGTAAGAAAAGGATCTTCGCCATAGGTTTCCTGTCCCCGTCCCCATCGTGGGTCACGAAAAATATTAATATTGGGCGACCAGAAAGTAAGCCCCATGTATTGCAAATGCCTGTCCTGCTGAATCGCCAGGTTATACTTCGCCCTCGCTTCTGTTGAAATAACAGTAGCCGCTTCATACAACAATGCATCATTAAAGGTGGCAGCCATTCCAATTGCTTGCGGAAATACAGTTGCCTTACCAGCTCTTGCCACACCATGCAAGGCTTCATTCCACCAATTATAAGCAGGTATGCTTAAACGGGGAACTTCTTTACTGCGGTAACCTAACAAAGAAATTTTTTCTTCGAGGGTCAATTGCTTGAGCAGATCAGCTACTCTTGTTTCTATTGGCAATTGCGTATTGCGGAATGCAGGCAGTTTTGGCTGCGCAGGTAATTGTATAATGACAAAGCTGATGAGTATTGTAATAAAAATGTTTCTCACGAATTAGACATTTTTGTTGTGACAAAAGTTACCTTTTTACTTTTTTTCATAGATAATTAATATAGCTCAATGTTTGAAATAACCGGGCAAGCCTTTGAATCCGTGATACTGATTTTTACTTTGGTTGTTTCTACAGGATCTATTTTCAATATTCGCTTATAACCAATAGTTGTGCCGTCCGCTACTTTTTGCCAGGCGTCGTCTTTCCATACTTCTACGTTAAACGATTTAACCCGCTGTCCGAGTTTGATATATTCCTGCAATAAAATATATTTTACCAGTGAGGGTTTTGCTAAACTGATCTCAACACTTGCCGTGGTTACTTTATCATCGGTCGCCCAATATGTTTCTTTATTGCCATCCGTGATATTAGCCGCAGCGAATTGTTTTGACTTAGCTCTTGTATTGCTG
The DNA here is from genome assembly GCA_946479055.1 of uncultured Bacteroidota bacterium. The sequence goes on from CAMLEX010000558.1 coordinate 3,016, forward strand.
GCATTCATAGATGCTTTCAATGCAATGTTCTTTGCAAACTCTTTATTAAGTATTGCTTTGAAACCCTGTAAGGCCTTCACATCATTTTCATGAAACAATCCCCGTCTGTCCGGTGGCACATTCAGTAACAATGTAGAACCCCGGCCAACAGAACTGAGGTAGATATCAAATAATTCCTCTGCTGTTTTTACCAGGCTATCTTCTTTAGCATGATAAAACCAACCCGGCCTGATAGAAACATCCACTTCAGCAGGTATCCATTTATTGCCATCGGGTGAACCGGTATTTAATAATTCTTCAATCCCTGCTTTGCCGGCAAATAAGGTGTCGGCAAAAATAGTGTTCCAGTTTGTGGTGCCTGCAATACCTCTTTCATTACCTACCCATCGTACACCGGGTCCGGCATCACTGAAGAATATTACGTTGGGTTGCATCTTACGAACCATTTGTAATGTTGCAGGCCAATCATAATAAGTAGCGCCGTTTATTTTTCGTTTTTCCTTTGCGCCGCCATAATAACCATCACCGCCATTGGCGCCGTCGAACCACATTTCAAACACAGGACCATAGTTTGTAAATAATTCTTTTAACTGGTTACGGTAATAATTAACATAAGACGGTTGTCCATAATCGGCCCTGTTCCTGTCCCACGGCGAAAGATATACGCCAAACTTCAGCCCGTATTTTTTTGCGGCGCCGCTTGCTTCCCTCACTACATCTCCTTTGCCATTTTTATACGGACTATTCTTCACTGAATGTTCTGTGTATTTGGTTGGCCATAAACAAAACCCATCGTGGTGCTTACAGGTTAATATCATTGTTTTAAAGCCGGTCTCTTTTAAAGTTTTTGCCCATTGCTCCGCGTCCAATTGCGATGGATTGAAGATAGACGGGCTCTCATCGCCATAACCCCATTCCTTATCGGTAAATGTATTAGTGGTAAAATGGATAAAAGCATTCATTTCCATTTCATGCCATTGCATTTGGGCAGCGGAGGGCACAGGTAAAACGGGTTTGGG
>CAMLEX010000559.1 GCA_946479055.1 uncultured Bacteroidota bacterium
ATATCATAGCAATCTTATTGCCACGAATTGCCTGCAGTCCATAACGATCTTTTTGCAAAAGATCAGTTTGTTCCGTTCCATTTTCAGAAAACAATATTTGTCCGGAGCCATAATGCGCCGGAGAAGGAAGTAATTGAAGAATAGAAAGGGAAGTGACAGATTTTCCCGAACCTGATTCTCCTACCAGCGCAATAATTTCACCTTTGCTGACAGAAAAAGAAATGTTTTTTATTGCCGTTGATATTATTGAGCCTGAAATAAAATCAACAGAAAGGTTTTGTATGCTTAACAGCGGATGCATTATTTATCTACCACTTTTATTGATAGTTTTCTAGGGGGAGTTGGGTAGTAAGCCATACAAACGGCGCATTCCTGTTTTTGAGATGTATCTATCTGGAAATAAAAATCATCACCTTGCTCAATGTTGGAAGGAAAAGTGCAGGGACTTCCTAACCCAAAAACATTGGTATATGATTTTCCGGTTGATTCATCTGTCCAGCTTGCAGCTATCAGGGATGTGTCAATATCGCCTTCCAGCAGGCGCAGCGTATAATTCATGCACAAAGCTTTTGTTTCCAGTTTCGCTTTGTATGTGGTGGGCGTTGTAGTTTCAGTTTTTTTCTTGTTGCCGCATTTATCTGCAGAAACAGTCAGGATAAAAACAGCTGATAAAAAGAATAATAGTTTCATGTCTATATTTTTGATTTTTAGTATTCGCTATTAATTTTTTGCCTATTAACCTGTATATTATCCTGAAAAAATTTCTGCCTTAGTTGAAATTAGTCAGTTTTTAAAATTTCAAATGTCTCACCGTCAGTCCATTATTGATCAGTTGTTTCAATGAGTCAATACCGATTTTGATATGATTATCCACATATTGTGCCGTAACACCCTTATCACTTTCTTCCGTCTTCACACCTTCAGGGATCATAGGCTGATCACTTACCAATAATAATGCGCCTGTTGGTATTTTGTTATAAAAACCTACTGTAAAAATGGTCGCAGTTTCCATATCTATAGCATAAGCTCTGATGTCCTGTAAATAATTCTTAAATTTTTCATCATGTTCCCATACCCGACGGTTGGTAGTATACACTGTTCCGGTCCAATAGTCTACACCATAATCACGGATAGTAGTTGATACGGCTTTTTGCAAGGCGAAAGCCGGTAATGCCGGTACTTCAGGAGGAAAATAATCGTTGGATGTACCTTCTCCTCTTATTGCGGCTATTGGCAGAATAAGATCGCCTATCTTATTTCGTTTTTTTAAACCACCACATTTTCCCAGGAACAAAGCAGCTTTCGGTTCTATAGCACTAAGCAGGTCCATAACGGTAGCTGCGGTAGGACTGCCCATTCCAAAATTGATAATAGTTATATCATCCGCCGTTGCACATTGCATGGGTTTGCCTTCACCTATAACCGATACATTATTCCATTCAGCGAACTTATATACGTAATTGCTAAAGTTGGTCAGCAAAATATACTTGCCGAAATTTTCTAATTTTTCACCTGTATACCGGGGTAGCCAGTTTTCTACAATTTCTTCTTTTGATTTCATAATGCAGTTTTTCTATTCAGCGAATTTAATCATTTACTTTTGATGCATGTTGTCAATAAATTATCCTGAACACAGATTTCAAATAAAACAGGATGCGGGTAAAGACATCATCTTTGATCCACTTCGGAAAAAATGGTTGTTGCTCACACCGGAAGAATGGGTGCGTCAAAATTTCGTTCAATACCTTATCCAGGTAAAAAAATATCCTTCGGCTTTAATAGCTATGGAAAAAATGATCAGGTTGGGTGAGTTAAAAAAACGGTTTGATATTTTAGTCTATGATAGCAACCATCTTCCCTGGATGATGATTGAGTGTAAAGCCCCTGCGATAAAATTGGATGAAGCGGTTTTGCATCAGTTGCTCCGTTATCATATCAGTGTGCCAACCGGTCTTCTCATTATCAGCAATGGTGAGTATAGTTACGGATGGGAAAAAAAAGAACAAAGTCTGCACCTTATTCAGGAACTCCCTGAATGGATAGGCAATGATATGGAACGCAGATAATCATGATTCTTATGATTTGTCATGCTCTTATAAAATCATAAGTATCCATCCCATTTCAAGAACTTTCTGAATAGCCAGGGAATGATAAGAACGCAGAACGTTATGATTTGTTATGATCTTATTTAATCTTCATAATCATAAAAATCAGCGTTCCAATCATCCAAACAAATTACTGCTCAGGTACCTGTCACCTCTGTCGCAAACAATAAATACGATCACTCCCGACTTTAATTCTTTTGCAAGCCGGATAGCTGCAGAAGCTGCACCACCACTGCTCATTCCCGCAAATATTCCTTCCGCTTTTGCGAGTTGGCGGGTCATTTCTGTAGATTCCTGTTGTGATACATCGATAACCCTGTCTACACGTTCGGGTTCAAATATTTTCGGTAAATATTCTTTTGGCCATCGCCGGATACCAGGAATAGATGATTCTTCCGTTGGCTGGCAACCGATGATCTGTATCGAAGGGTTTATTTCTTTGAAATATCTTGAGCAACCCATGATCGTTCCGGTTGTTCCCATCGAACTTACAAAATGAGTAATGGATTGATTGGTATCTCTCCATATTTCAGGTCCTGTTGTTTTATAATGAGCTTTGTAATTATCAGGATTGGCGAATTGATTTAAAATATAGAATTCGCCGGTAGCCGCTTTTTCATCTGCATAGTCACGACAGATCTCAATGCTATCCAGCAGGGTTACTTTTGCACCAAATGCTTCCATGGTTAATGTACGTTCACGGGTAGAAGTAGAAGGCATCACCAGTTCTATTTCGAGGTCATACAAACGGGCGATCATGGCCAGTGCGATACCAGTATTGCCACTGGTAGCTTCAATTAATTTAGTGCCGGGTTTTATATCTCCCCTTTCCAATGCTGACCGGATCATATTCAATGCCGGCCGGTCCTTTACACTGCCTCCGGGATTATCTCCTTCCAGTTTTGCATACATTGTTACGTTTGGATTAGGATTCAGTTTCTTTATTTCTACCATTGGTGTATTGCCAACCAGGTCAATAATACTCGCCATGCTTAAATTTTAGTTTTTTGATCTACTACTTCGATCTCTGATTTATGATAAACTGTAGAATAAGGAGGGACGCTTTTAGTAAGCCATACATTACCGCCAATGATGCTATGGTGGCCGATAACAGAATCGCCCCCAAGAATAGTGGCTCCGGAATAAATGATCACATGATCTTCTACAGTCGGGTGACGTTTGATAAACGACATACTCTTGTCTACGCTTAATGCACCTAACGTTACACCCTGGTAAATTTTTACATGGTTACCGATAATGGATGTTTCGCCAATAACGATACCGGTGCCATGATCTATACAAAAATGCTCGCCTATTTCGGCAGCAGGGTGAATATCAATTCCGGTTTTTGAATGCGCATATTCAGTAAGGATGCGGGGAAGCAAAGGAATATCAAGATCAAATAAGGCGTGGGCTATCCTGTAAAAAGAAATAGCATAAAAGCCGGGATAGGCTCTGATGATCTCAAACTTGCTTCTGGAAGCAGGGTCGCCTTCAAATATCGCATCAATGTCGGTATTCAGCACTCGGTACATATCAGGTATTGAACTAAAGAATTGCCTGGCTTTTTCCGTATTATCACATTGTGTACAGGCTTTAGTAGCGTTGAATATCCTGACCAATTCTTTTTCAAGAAACATAAATCCTTGCTCAACTTCATCAACGGATGCAGGGGAGCTCTCTGCTTTCTCCGGGTACAGCAGGTGGATAAGCCGGAGTGTCCATGAAGCAATTATGTCGTTGGCCGGAACAGCTTCAACTTCCTGCTTTTTTTCAAAAATATGTTGGTAGAATTTTTTATTCATAGACGATTAATAAAGTTGGCATTAGTCGACAAAATTACCATATTTATAAACACATGGTCTGTCGCAAAGTTGGCTATTTAATAATAAAATGGTAAAATCATCCCGGCAACATGTTAGC
>CAMLEX010000560.1 GCA_946479055.1 uncultured Bacteroidota bacterium
ATTTTTTTTGTAACACATCCCAAGCCCTTCCTGTATCACCCGCCGCCAATAACTCTTTAGCATAATGATGAATGCTGACCAGGCGCTCTTCATCATTTGAAATATGGGTTATTTGATACATTCTTTCTTCCTCTGCACACGTGGTATTAACCGGAAACTCATCTATATTAGCAAGCAAGCCAAGATCGTTACCCGTTAACACAACACTATGCCTTATGTGCTGTGGCAAAGCATCTACACCGATATCCAGCCGTGAATTGAGTTTGGGCACCCTGAATAAATTGCCTTTTAGCTCATTTAAGTGCAGGATCATAAATTTTCTTTTGTCGAGAACGTCCGGTCGATTACCATAAAAATGATACGCGGGGCAATTTATCTAATCGCTTTTTATGCTTTGACAATATTACACGAATAGGAATGCCAACAATGCCAACATGCTTTATGGATGGATGAAAATATAAAATGAATGGATCAACCCACAGCCCACCGCCATGAATAATTTGACATCTTCCTACATTTGCATCATGAATCATCCTGAACAGCTGCATGATCATGCAAAAACTATTATTGCATTTAACCGATACCTGCACGACAAAAATTATAAACATGACAGAGTAGATCTGGAGATATGTGTACTGGAATTACTTTATGAGTTATTAAAAAAATGGTCATTCCACAACCAGACGTCATCTGTATGGAAAAAAGCTGAATCGAAAGATTTTGGAAACATTATTTTTATTCACACCTCCGATGAGGCTACCGATGTTCCTTTACAGATAGGTATGAATAAAGACGGCATCTTCCTGGAGATGGGTATTGCCTGTCCCGAAAACCTGCCGGTAATGCCTGATGATTTCTGGATACAATGGCTTGCCCTCAATAGTTTTGGTAATTTCAGATTGACCGAAAATGAAGTTTTCAGCGATACGGAAGAAATGCGCCATCCTGAATTTTTCCCCGATAAAACCAGTAATATCTTCCTGCTCATGCGCAATATTATTGCTTTCCCACTGATCAATGAAAGGCCAATGCAGTTGGGTAACCTCTCCATCACCTGGCCGTACCATAAGTATTCTATTTCTGAGGTATTCAATAAAGGATGCTCAGCATTTGAAAGTATGCACGATCTCAATAAAATGCTGGTAGCGGGAAAATAACCAACAATCAAACTTTAAATTTATCCTTTCAATTTAGTGATAAGGATTTTCGTTGGCGAATGCTTTTGCGTTCAGGCATTCTTCCAGTTCGTCCATCATATTAGCACTGCCAATAAAAAATGGGGAACGCTGGTGTAAACTATCAGGATGTATATCAAGAATATCCTGTTCACCATCTGTGGCTTTGCCACCTGCTATTTCCAATATAAAAGCAAAAGGATTGCATTCATATACTAAACGCAGCTTGCCATTCGGTTTATCAAGCGTACCCGGATATAAAAAGATCCCACCCTTAATAAGATTACGATGCAGATCTGCCACCATGCTGGCAACATAACGTTGAGCATACGGACCACCGTTTTGTTTTGTTTTTTGCTGACAAGCCGTAATGTAGTTTCTTACTTTCTTTTCAAACCGGAAGTAATTACCATGATTGACTGAATAATATTTCCCGCTTTCAGGGCATTTTATATTTGGATGGCTTAGTGTGAACTCACCCATGGATGGATCGAGCGTAAAACCATTTACACCACGCCGTGTAGCATATACCAACATAGTAGATGAACCATAAATAATATATCCTGCTGCTACCTGCTGAAGACCGGGCTGCAGGAAATCCTCGAGTATACAGGGCTTCCCTATTTCACTTACTCTTTTATAAATACCAAAGATGGTACCGATAGTAACATTCACATCTATATTGCTGCTGCCATCGAGCGGATCAAACACACATACATACTTTGATTGATTGGATAGCTGTTCATCAAAGGGAATGAAGTCATCCATTTCTTCGCTGGCTATGCCGGCGCAGCTGATGCCACGCTGCAATACAGCCATGAACTGGTAGTTGGCGAAAAAATCAAGTTGCTGCACTGCTTCGCCCTGCCCATTAAGATCGCCTGTTTCTCCTAATATATCAACTAAGCCTGCCTTGTTTACTTCAGCATGAACTCGCTTGGCGGCAAGGGCTATATCTCTTAATAAATTACTCAGTTCGCCGGTAGCCATTGGCAGACTACGTACTTCTTGTTTGCGAAATTCTTCGAGGGTGAGAATGTCTCTGTTGATAGGCATATATAATAATAAAAAGAGAAAATTATTAATAAGGTGGTTATTCGTTTTAGAAATTATGCCAATTACGTCCTGACATATGCGAACACGGCGTACAGACTGATGAATACATTTTAAACGTATATAATCGAAGATAAACGTTTGTACATGGCAAATATTCAATGGTATATCTTCCTTTGTATCCATTTTACAATTAAACCTTCACTATGAGATCAGTTTGCTTTTTCTTCGTTGTATTTTTTATGCCTGCATATATATATTCTCAAAACAGGTATGATGTAGTGATTACTGAAATAATGGCCGACCCAACACCAGCAATTGGTTTACCCACTAACGAATGGCTGGAGCTAAAGAATATTTCTGGTGATACTATCAATTTACAAGGCTGGCGCATTGGCGATGCTACGGGACAAAGCGGGCCAATGCCCAAATTTATATTGCAGCCGGATAGCTGTGTAATTGTTTGTACCGGCAGCGCTGTAGCAGCTATGTCAATTTTTGACACTACGATTTCAGTTACAAGTTTTCCTTCATTAGATAATGATGGCGAGCTATTGTTTTTAAAATCATCTACTGGTGAAATAATCCATGCCTTCAACTATTCATCTGCCTGGTATAAAAATGAAATAAAAAAGGATGGCGGCTGGACACTGGAAATGATTGATACCAAAAGCCCATGCGCCGGCAGCAGCAACTGGAAAGCCAGCATCAGCAACACAGGCGGCACGCCTGGAACGAAAAATTCTGTTGATGGCGTAACGAATGATATAACCGCGCCGCAACTTAAAAAGGCATATGCTATTAATGACACAACCATTATTTTAGTATATGACGAACCCATTGATAGTTTAAGTGGAGCTACGTTTGCTAACTATACAGGCGATGGAGATTTATCATTTATCAGCGCCATTACTATTCCTCCTCTTTTTAACCAGGTGCAATTAAAAACAAGTGCGCCTCTTACTGCTAATACTGTTTACAACATAACAGCTATGAATGTAAAAGACTGTAAAAACAATACAATTGATAATACCAATAAAGTAAGAGTTGGCTTACCTGTCGATCCTGATGTGGGGGAATGGATCATCAATGAAATATTGTTTAATCCCAGAAGCAATGCTTATGATTATGTAGAGTTCTACAACAAGAGCAATAAAATATTTGATGCCTCTAAATTGTATATAGCTAACAGAAATACTGCGGGAGATATAAGTTCTATTAAAGTATTAAGCACAACGCCACATTATATTTTCCCCGGTGATTATATGGTTGTGACAGAAGATGCTGATAACCTTGCCTTGCAATACCTTGTAAAAAATCCGGATAATGTATTCGTAGTTGCTTCGTTTCCTTCCTTTTCTGATGATGAAGGAACAGTTATTGCTCTAAATATTCAAGGCGATGTAGTAGATGAAGTGAAATATAAAGACGACTGGCATTTTAAATTGATAGATAATGCCGAGGGCGTTTCATTAGAAAGAATTGATCCGGAAGGATCATCCCAGAATGAAACTAATTGGCATAGCGCTGCATACTCAGCAGGATACGGAACACCGACCTATAAAAACTCACAATATAAATTGCTGAGCAGTATAACCGCAACAATAGAAGTAATACCTAAAGTTTTTTCTCCTGATAATGATGGCCGGGATGATATTGTCAGTATACAATATGCGATAACTGAGCCGGGGCATGTTGCTAACATTACCGTCTTCGATGCGGCAGGAAGGCCGGTCCGGATTCTTGTTCGCAATGGTATTGCAGGATTAAAAGGATACTGGAACTGGGATGGACTTGAT
>CAMLEX010000561.1 GCA_946479055.1 uncultured Bacteroidota bacterium
ATCGCCTCAAGTACGAGAAGCCTGAAGCATTTAAAAAGATAAAATGGGCATTGCATTTGCCGCAATATTTGAGTTATATTTTTTCTTCAGCTATTAATTCAGATATAACAAGTATCGGATGTCATACCAATCTCTGGGATTTTCAATATAATAAATATCATACCTGGGTAAACGAGGAAGGAGTTGCAGTCAAGCTTCCCGCAATTTTACCCTGTAATAAAATTGCAGGGTATTATTCCAGTCAAATTCCCGTGGGAGTGGGGCTGCATGACAGCTCATCAGCTTTAATACCTTACCTCGCTACTTTTATTGAACCATTTATTCTGTTGTCAACCGGTACATGGTGTATCAGTCTGAATGCGTTTAATCATGCACAGTTAACCAATAATGAATTGAACCAGGATTGCCTTTGTTATCTTTCGTATGAAGGTAAGCCTGTAAAAGCATCACGTTTGTTTGCAGGATACGAACATGAACAGCAGGTGAAAAAATTAGCGTTGTTCTTTAATAAACCTTACGATTATTTTACAACTGTTGTTTGTAATATAGAAGTATTGGATAAATTGAAGCAGCGAACAAACAAAGTGCAAAAGATCAACGATAAAGCCATGATCGGGCAATCAATGTTTGCAGAAAGGAAGCTGGGAGATTTTCTGAATTATGAGGAAGCTTATCATCAGCTGATCTCCGATCTTATCAACCAGCAAATAAAAAGCACCAGCTTAGTATTAAGAGGAACTGCCGTAAAAAGAATTTTTGTTGACGGTGGGTTTAGTAAAAATCCTATTTACATGTATTTACTGGCGGAAGCTTTTCCCCATATTGAAGTATATGCTGCATCGGTAGCGCAGGCCAGTGCATTGGGTGCTGCATTGGCTATTCATCCGCAATGGAATACCAAGCCATTACCGGTCGATATTATCGACATAAAATTATATGCTGTAGCTCATAATACTGCGATAAAATGATGCGTTGCTGAGTCAGGTATTCCGCCAGGGAGTATTATATTTACAAAATTTACCAGATAATTAAAAGGCGTTTGATGAAATTGGAATATGATAGCAGGTATCCATCCATAGATGACCTCAGAACAAAAGCACAAAAGAAGATACCACGTTTTGCATTTGAATATCTTGATGGGGGATGTAATGAAGATGTAAACCTGTATAAAAATACGGAAGAGTTAAGGAATGTGGAGTTGAAGCCGCTATACCTGAGCAAGCACCATGGTTCGGATATGAAAACAGAATTATTCGGTCATGTGTACGATGCTCCTTTCGGTATTGCACCTGTAGGTTTACAGGGTTTAATGTGGCCCAATGCTCCTGAGATATTGGCCAGAGCAGCTTTTGAACATAATATTCCTTTTATTTTAAGTACCGTAACAACGTCTGGTATAGAACGAATTTGTGAACTTACTGAAGGTAGAGCCTGGTTCCAGTTATACCATCCTGCGGAAAATAAATTAAGAGATGATATTATTAAAAGAGCTGAAGTGTCGGGTTGTCCTGTTCTGGTTATTCTTTGTGATGTCCCAACATTTGGTTTTCGGCCCCGTGACATAAGAAACGGTTTGGCTATGCCACCCAGGATGACATTAAAAAATGTTCTTCAAATCATGGGGAGGCCTGAATGGGCCATCAATACTTTGCGGCATGGACAGCCTGCATTTGCAACGATGAAACCATATATGCCAAAAGGATTGAACATGAAACAACTTGGGCAGTACATGAACCGTACTTTTTCCGGGAGATTGAATGAAGAAAAAATCGCCCCTATCAGGGATATGTGGAAGGGTAAACTTGTTTTGAAAGGAGTGGCTAGTGAAGAAGATACAGAGATGGCCATCCGATTGGGAATGGATGGAATTATTGTATCTAATCATGGAGGCCGGCAGTTAGATGCAGGACAATCTGCAATCAAACCTCTTGCGGCGATTGCCCAAAAATATAAAAGTCAGATAAAAGTAATGATGGATAGTGGTATCCGTTCAGGTCCTGATGTAGCCAGGGCATTAGCCAGTGGAGCGGATTTTACTTTTATGGGACGATCTTTTATGTATGGCGTATCGGCATTGGGAAAGACGGGAGGACATCATACTATTTCTATTTTGAAAACCCAATTGCAGCAGGTGATGGAACAGATCTGCTGTGAAAAGATAAAAGATTTTCCGGCTCATCTTATTTCATAATTTGGCTAATTCTTAATTTGAGGTGCTGGGGACTAGACTTAGTCAATATCGAAACCTTTGTTCTCTTTGCGTATTTTTCTTGGCGCTCTTTGCGGTAAAAAAGGTCTAACCGTAAAGAACGCCAGGTTTTTCACAAAGTTCGCTAAGGAATTATAGACCGTTTACAACTTTTTTAATTTCTTCTTTCAGTTTTACGACGGTAATAACGCAGCATACTTACATTGCCGCCATTTCTTTATTGTATTTATTTTTATAACCAATAGGCGACATGCCTGTAATTTTTTTAAAAATTGCTCTGAAAGATTTTGTATCTGAATAGCCTACTTCATACATCACCTCGTTGACATTCTTTCTGCCGGTTTCCAATTGTTTTTTTGCGGCTTCTATTTTCACCCTTTGGATATATTCCATAGGAGTATTATTGGTAGACTTCTTAAAACGCCTTTCGAAATGCCGTCTTCCTATTGCAAATTTTATCGCAAGTTCTTCCACTGATATTTTCTCTGTAAAGTTACTCTCGATGAAAGCCTGGGCTTCCTTTATAGGTTCATCATCATGTTTTTTCTGTCCGTTGAACATGATGAAAGGCGATTGACTTTTCCGGTCGATTTCTATCGCAAAAAATTTAGATGCCTTAATAGCTAATTCACGGCTGGTATATTTTTCTACAAGATGGAGAAGCAGATTCCAATAAGAGCTGGCTCCTCCGCTCGAATAAATTCCCTGTTCTTCTGAGATGATATTCCCATCTACCAGTTGTACATCAGGAAACATATTTCTGAATTCATTGGCAAACAGCCAATGAGTGGAGCACTCTTTTCCATTCAACAAGCCGGTAGACGCAAGTAAAAATGCGCCCAGGCAAAGGCTTGCTACCTCTGCCTGGTTTTCATATTGTTTAATTATCCAGGGAATAAATGCTTTATTCTTTTCTAAAGAAACTTTCAAATCACCAGCTAAGGCAGGTACAATTATAAGATCTGTTTTGGTGACATCTTGTATTATACTGTCTGTATGAACCGCAAATATGCCCTTGTTCAGTAACACTTCTTTTGTAAGCCCGACAAGCTGAACAGCAAAGGCCGGCTCTTCACCCGCTTGCTCCAAAAATTGATTGACCGCTGTAAACATATAGCGTGGATCAACAATGCTTGCTGGTACTGCGTCATCAGGAACAAGTATAGATATGTGTTTCATTGGAGTGTTTTTTAGTATCGCACTATTCGTTGAAAAATCCCTTCAAGTCCGGGTTAGTAAACCAAATTTAAAAAAATGCCGCCAAATGCAGATGTTAACTACCTGGATCTGTTAAATAATTATAGAGTCATGCAATTATTATCAGGATAACTCATGTTTTATTTCATTTAAAGTCGTAAAACACCTCCAGACTGGTCGCAACCACACGCTGTTAGCCATGCGTAGAGATTTTAGTTTTGTATTGACAAAAAATATCACAAAAACTTAAAATAAGGATAATGGCGCAGGTTAATCCTTATTTTAAGTTCACTCCTGGTTATCCCGCATTACCAGGTAGTTATTTATTGCAATTAATATAGCATGCGTAAGATAATCGTATCAATGAATATAACATTAGATGGGTTCATGTCGGGACCCAACTGTGAACTGGACTGGCATTTTCAAAGCTGGACGGACGAGATGGCAGAATGCCTGTGTGAACAATTAAGTAAGGCCGATACTATTTTGTTAGGACGGGTAACTTACGATGCGATGGCAAGGTATTGGTCATTACAATCTTCAAATCCATCATACCCCAGGAAGGATATTGCATTTGCAGAGATGATGAATTACTATCCTAAAATTGTTTTC
>CAMLEX010000562.1 GCA_946479055.1 uncultured Bacteroidota bacterium
AAAGTGGTTCTCCTCTTGTTGGTCTTCCCAAACTGTAAGCCGCCTTTGTTGTGTGTTTCGCCGGGCTTTTGTGCGGGGGCTATCACCAACAAAGCTGGTATAGTACACCGATCTTTATTTTTTATCAACCGGGAAATGAAATAGTGAATGGGTTTTCTCATTGCGGTAGTTTAGTGGAGAGCCTGCCGAACCATGCACCCACACATTCTCGTGCTCAACACACAACAACAGTCGTCTGCTTGCAAGAGGGCTTAGCAACTAACTAAAAATAAACTCATCGAGGAATCTAAGGTTTAACATCGGTTAAAAAATCAATAAGCAATATCATTTCTTAATACCTACAGTCTCTTTTATCCCTTTGAAAATCGATTTCCATACCAGGTGAAAAATAGACCGGTTAGTATCCCTGTCAAAATGTATATTGATCACACGGGGATCGCCCTTTTCTTTAGCAGGATTATCATTCTTAATAATAATATTTGCAACGAAGCTGGCCAGGGTTTTCTTATCCAGTTCTTTGCTGCCTTTATCTTTTTCAAGAACAGATAGTTTCAAATCTTCGTATAGCATTTTTACTGTTCCGTCTGTACTATAGTTATTCCCTTCAAAATTGAATTGCAAACTATTTATCTGGCCATCTTCCAGTTTTGCCGGCCCCATCGGTACAGTAAGCGGGTTTGCTTCAGTAGCGGTAACGCTTCCCATGTTTCCTTTTACATCAAACCGTCCTTTCGGATGTTGCAGATAAAATTGCCATACTACTTTCAGTGGTGCTTTGTTCAGGAATTGTGTACTTATATCCGCAGTCATTATGTTGTTTGCTTTGATCGCCTCCTTATTATTAGTCAGGTTTGTGATCGTAGCATAAACATTATGAAATTGTACTTTGCCGGACTGTTTGGTTATTTTACTTTTTTCTTTATATTCTACAAATGTATTTGACAGGATCATTTTTTTCACACTTATGGATACTGGTATGTTGTCAAACAATTGATGCGGATATCTTCCTACCCGATTTTTTTTATCTCTCGGAATTGAAAGGTCTCTATAAGTTTTAAAAGAAGAAGAGCCTGCAAGAATACTGTCTGCAACAATATTTTCATTGAATAATTGGTGGACGTCCAGGTTCCGTATCCGGATATTATTGATCGAAAAGTCAAAACGATCGTCCTGCGTGGATAAGCTTTTTACAAATGCATCTTCTTTCAGCAGGGGGGCGATGCGGAATTTTTTTGCATAGGCGGTGTTGGTATTGGAATTCAACGAAATGCTGTCAATGGTGTAAGTATAAGGTTGGTCAAGAGAGGGAAATGAAATTTTTTCGGATTCAAGAAATAATTGTTTGGCAAAAAGCAATTGATTTGGATCTTTCGAAGTCTTTTCATCAACGGATACATCAATAAGATGAATAGAAACGTTCTTAAACTGTACGTTTTTTTTCCCGGTTTTAATGTTGCTGGTAGTTATTTGCGCCCCGCTTATTAGCACGGTATCTATTTTTATCATACTCAGTTCACCCAATATCTGTTGATACACTTCCGGGGTAGGTACATTTCTCGCCGGATCCTTGCCAGCATTGGTGTAGATGATATCAATAACGGGATTTTTTATATGTAGTTTTTTCCCCACAATTTCTTTGCTTAATAAGGCCCGGGGAGTTTTTACCCCCGAAACGATAATTTCAGGAATATTAATTTTAAAAAGAGTGGGAGGGGCCTCACTATTTTTAAGCAAGGCAGTGAATTCAGTACTGTCATATGACAGATTCATAGCCGTAACTGAAAGATTTCCTGCTGCTTCATCCATGGTTAAATTGTCATAATGCAAAATGTAGAGGCCGTTGCTTTTATCGCTGACAGCATTCTCTAGTTTATTCCGTACGAATTGCTTTCTATAAACATTCCAGTATGCGATAGTACTTCCAATGCCTATCATTACCACAAGCATTATGATTAAGGCAATTACTTTTCCTTTCCTGGTAGCGGTAACTCGTTTTAATTTATTTTTTAACGTTCGCATGCCATATACAGACAATTACTGTTCCATGATGTTGTACTTCCGGCAACAAGTAAGCATGCAGGCAGAGGACCACCCGAACTTATTTTAAGATTAGCATATTTTTTGAATAATCCTTTATCTTAGTATTCAATATGCCAACCTTTAACAACCGGATAAAGCAGATACTGCTTTTGTCCCTGATTATCTTACTGGTTTATCTCGTTATTCAGGAATTAAATATTTTCTTACCGGGATTATTAGGAGCCCTTACACTATATATTCTAAGCAGATCAAATTATTTTCAACTGATCTATAATCGGAAATGGAAGAAAGGCTGGGCAGGCTTTTTATTTATTATCTATTACCTGTTTTTGATCGGGTTGCCTATATTCCTTGCCGTTACTTTAATCAGTCCTAAGATCAATGCTTTCCTGGAAGATCCTACTGCAATGGTCAATTCAGCAAAAAATTCTATTACAACGATCCAGCAAAAAATGGGTTTTAAATTTTTATCGGAAGCTAATCTTACCAATTTCCTGAACAAGTTAACAGCTTTTATACCTACTCTTTTAAACAGTACCGCCAATCTTATTTCGAATCTCGCTATCATGCTATTCGTTTTGTATTATATGCTATCCAATGGACGGGAAATAGAACGGGTGCTGAACAGGCTTATCCCGCTGCGACAGGAAAATATCAATATGCTTGCGTCAGAAACAAAAAGGATAGTAAGAGCTAATGCCCTTGGGATACCACTTATTTCTATTATCCAGGGCCTTACTGCAACGCTGGGGTATTTTATTTTCGGTGTAGATGAATGGGGGCTATGGGGATTCCTTACAGGAGTCTTTGCGTTCTTTCCTGTTGTAGGAACGATGATTGTTTGGGTGCCGTTGGTGCTTTATACCTACGCTATCGGGGACACATGGCAGGCTACCGCCTTATTATTATACAGCGTAGTTGTTACCGGCAATGTGGATTATATATCCAGGGTCACTTTATTAAAAAGAATGGGGGATGTACACCCGGTAATCACCATATTAGGAGTGATTGTTGGGCTGGGCTTGTTTGGTTTCATTGGTCTTATATTCGGCCCATTATTGGTAAGCTATATTATTGTTCTGTTTAAAATTTATATGAACGAGTTTATAGAAAATATGGAGCCATTACCCCAGACGCCAACCATTGAAGAAAATAAACTGGAAGAAGAACATAATAAAAAATAAAAAACTCAGGCTTATTTGGAATAAGCCTGAGTTTTTTTATAGAAAGAATTAATTTAAACTTACCTGTCTTTTAATTTAGATAAAAGCCTGAGTATTTCCAGGTACAACCAAACCAGCGTTACCAGCAAGCCAAAAGCTCCATACCATTCCATATACTTTGGCGCTCTGCCCTCCACACCTTTTTCAATCATATCAAAGTCGAGCAACAGGTTTAAAGCAGCGAGACAAACGACAACTACAGAAAAACCTATACCTAATGGTGTACTTGCATTGGTAAAAGCACCAATTGTGAAACCAAAGGCAAGCGATGCTACCCATTGAATAAGATAGAACACCGCAAGACTGATAGTAGCAATAGTAATAATTGATCTGAATTTATTGGTAACCCTGATAATACGGGTTTGATAAAGAACAAACATAACAAGAGCAACAATCAACGTTAATCCTACAGCCTGCATTACAATGCCGGGATAGCTGGTTCTGAAAGCATAATCGTAGTATGCAGATACAGACCCGACAAATAACCCTTCCAATAAAGCGAAAGCAGGAGCCAAATAAGGTGACCATTGTTTTTTGAAAGCCATTATCAATGCAAGAGCTAATCCACCGAATACACCTATCAACATCAGCGGCATAGGATTACTTCCTTTGTAAAACTGGCTCCACGCAACAAAACAAGTACCCATCATCATCAGGAACAGGAAACCAAACTTGTTCATAGTTCCCCGCACCGTCATTTCTTCACCGGTAGTAATGCCTTGTAAAATAGTTCCTTCAAAAGCAGTTTCTCTTAA
>CAMLEX010000563.1 GCA_946479055.1 uncultured Bacteroidota bacterium
TTTGTTTTGTCTCCTGCCTCTATCAGATTATTTCTCACGTTGGCTATACTGAAATTTTCTCTTTGTACTTGCTGCACAGCCGGAATGTTCAACACTTCGTCTATTAGTTTGTCAAATTCCTCTTGCTTTGATTGAGATAAAAGTAATTCCCAAAAAGCGTTGAAGCTTTTTCCCTGGTCTGTATCCAACAATGTGTTTTGTTGTTGAAAAAGATCTTCCAGTACTTCACCTTTCTGTAGCGTGGTAGTGATAATTTTCTGTCTGAACTTTCTATCTAATTCACGAAAGTTCTGTTCTACTTGTCTGAAGTCGGCCAATAAATTTTTAGCAGTTTCTTCTATAAGGAAATAATGCTCTTTAATCTGCCTGTCGTCCAGTACGTCCATTTTTCCATGTTTCACATCATTTATCTCTTGTTCTATTTGCTTTTTCTTTTGTTCCAGTTCCTTGATCCTGTTTGCGAAATCTCTTTTTGATTTGCTTGATAGCTCTTTTAAACCTTCAAATAAGTTTTTCAGCCTGGATTCTTGACCTACAAATTCCTGCTTATCCAAACTGTCGATCCATTTAAATGCATTTTCTGTGGCAGCTGTCAGGTCATAAAGAAATTCGTCATGTTTGGTCGGTTTTTTTAGCAGGTAGCCTGCGTTTGTCCAGTCGGTCAAATAATGTTTTGGTTGCTTTGGAAACTGAACTTCATCCTTGTTGAGAATATATAAGTAATCAGAAAGCAAAACGGTTAATTCAGTTTCAGAAATTGTACCTGACTTGAAGCCGTTTGGGTTTTGTTTAAATGACTTAAAAAGAAAACTAATAATCAATGCGGCATTGTCCGCTGTTATGAGAGTTACAGTCCGATGCGATTTGAGTAACTGATATATTTTATCGAAAGTCATTGCTTTTTAATCATGATTATAAATGTAATGATTATTGTCTTAGTTGACTGATTTCTTAGTTATAGTATCAATCCCTTCTCTATTCTTTTGTTCTTCAGGCAGCCTTAATCGAATTCCTATTTATCTCATTCGGATATGGAATTTATTGATTGGGAAAATCAGCAGAATAGTGAAAATAGAGGAAGGAAACATGAAACGTCCATGATAAAATTTTCATTATTACACACAGGGCAATGAAAATTCTCTTACTAACTTCTGTTAGTCATTTATTCCCTTTTCCTTACTTTAGCCCTATCAACCATCTAACGACTAGTGCCAACTCATTCATCAAATAATGAACACGAATTATTTCTCCTTATAGCCGAAGGCGATGAAAAAGCCTTCCGCCAATTATTTGAACAGTACAGTCCCATACTATTATCCTTTCTCTTTCGCATTGCCAAGACCGAACCCTTAGCGGAAGAACTCATGCAGGAAACAATGTTACGCGTATGGATTAACCGCGATAAACTTCCCGATATAGATCATCCCCGTGCCTGGCTATACAGAATTGCTACCAACCTTGGTCTTAATTATATGCAAAAGATGCTGACCGAAGAAAAAGCAGTCAGGCTTTCCACTACTAATATTTCAAAAGAGCACGTACCCATCGAAGACCAGATCTCACTAAAAGAATTACAACAACAGGTAAAAGAAGCCGTCAACCAATTACCACCCCAGCGAAAACTAATTTATCAACTCAGCAGGGAGAAGGGAATGAGCCGCGAGGAGATAGCCGCCGAACTAAATATCTCAGAAAGCACAGTAAAGACTTCATTAAGACTGGCGTTAAGATCAATGCGGGAATACCTGGAAAAATCAGGCTACCTGCTGGCTATTATATATATGTTGTTGATAAAAAAATAAAACAGCAACGCGAATGTGGTATTATGGATTTTACCACATAGGAAGATAGAAACATAGAAATACACACATAGTTAGCCTATAGAATCTATGTGAAACCTATGTTTTCTATGTCCTATGTGGTTCAGTTGCACTAGTCAGGGGAAGGTCGCATCAGCTAGGATTTTTGATAAGTAGCATAAAAATTAAAAAAAACTTAACCTTCCAATCAGCCCAAATCATTTCCCGATGGTCTTATATATACGGGAAGCAATTTCAACGCTTCAAAATAGAATCAAATGACAACCGACCGGATCAATTACTTACTCTCTCAATACCTTGATGACAAGGCCACCATTTCCGAGCGGGATGAACTCGCCGCCATGCTTAACGAACCCGAAACCATCCCCGTTCTCACAGACCGTTTGCAGGCAATGATTGATACTTCCCAACACCTTCATCAATGGTCGTCAGATAAACTTGATCAAATGCTGCAAAATGTTTTGAGCAGCGATAAAACAGGAGAGGAGATAGCAATCACCCCAGTACGCCGCATGTTTTGGAAACGTATTGCAGTAGCAGCATCCATCCTTTTGGTAATAGGACTCAGCTCTTATTTCTTATTCTTCAACAAACCTGCTAACCAAACTGAAATCGCCAATACACAAGAACAGCGGTTTAAAAATGATGTCAACCCCGGCGGCTACAAAGCCCGCCTCACCTTAGCCGATGGTAGAATAATTGTATTAGATAGCGCAGCAGCCGGTGAGTTAGCCAAACAAGGAAACACAGTTGTATTGAATAAAGACGGACAACTCGTCTATGATGCATCCCACTCACCACTCACCACTGACCATTCACCAATATATAATATGTTGAGTACATCAAAAGGCGAAACATACGCAACAGTACTAGCCGACGGCTCCAAAGTTTGGTTGAATTCCGCATCATCAATAAAATACCCTGTTGCTTTCGTTGGTAAGGAACGCAGAGTAGAAATCACCGGCGAAGCCTATTTCGAAGTGAAGCATAATGAAGCCATGCCCTTTATTGTTAAGATTAACACCCCTTCAGGGGATGGGGGCGAAGTTCATGACCTGGGAACTGAGTTTAACATCAATGCCTATAGCGATGAAGCGACAATAAAAACGACATTGATTTCTGGTAGTGCTAAAGTGTTGTCCACTGCTTCAGCTAAAGGAACAGTGATAAAGCCTGGTGAGCAAGCTGTATTTAATCCTGCTAATCCTTTAATCCCGAAAATCCTGGTTCAGACAAATGCCGACATCGACGAAGCAACCGCATGGAGAAACGGACGCTTCCTTTTCAAAAGTACCGACATAAAAGCCCTCATGCGGCAGCTAACCCGCTGGTATGATGTAGAAGTAAGCTATGAAACCACACCCACCACCGGCTTCAATGCAAAAATCTCCAGGGAAACACCCCTGTCAAGTATATTAAAAGCACTCGAGTTAACAGGAGAGGTAAAGTTTAGGATAGAAGGGAAAAGAGTAACAGTAATGAAATGATTGAGAGTAGCACAAAGAACACAAAGTTTGCACAATGAGCACAAAGAAAATATAATACATAGTGTCCTTCGTGGTTCTTCGTGTCCTTCGTGCTCCGTATTCCCCCGAAAACCAGCTCTTACAGGCAACGCCCAAAATGCAATAAAGAACAAATGTATTCTTCGTGCCTTTGTTTCTTTGTGGCATATAAAAAAACTAAGCCAGAGTGCTCTTAACACCCTGGCCCCGTCTGGGCTCAACCTGAATAAATAAAACGACTAAGAATCACTCATCAGTAACCCAAACAACCAAAGTTATGGATTTAACCGTTTATTGCGAGGAGCTTCATTGCGAGCGCAGCGAAGCAAGCTGCGACGAAGCGACCTCCTCCGCAGTACTAACTGCCCAAATCTGGAGAATCATGAAACTAGTTACAGTTTTAATTCTCACCGCTTGCCTCACCGCTTCCGCCACCGGCGAAGCCCAACTCATTACCATCTCCCAAAAAAATGCACCGCTGGCAAAAGTGTTTTCAGAAATAGAAAAGCAAACCACCTACAGTTTTGTTTACACTGATCAGCTTTTACTCACTGCTAAAAATGTAAATGTAGAAGTTAACGACGCCAGCCTTGAGCAGGTATTAGCCATTTGCTTTAAAGACCAACCCTATACTTATACCATCAGTGATAAGTTTGTAGTTGTGAAACAACGTGAATTGCGAGCGGAGC
>CAMLEX010000564.1 GCA_946479055.1 uncultured Bacteroidota bacterium
TTTTGGGTATTGCATTCTTCATCGATCATAGTAGGCTTCTTTGGCATAATAACAATTGCTCACTACGTATTGAATAAAAGCGGGTTTGACGAAGATCTTTACAGACCAGCCTACAATAGAATTCAAACAATTGTAAGAGCCGTTTTTACAGGTAGTGTCATCGCAACTGTGGTGTTTTTAGGTAAAGTATTGAACCCATTTTGGGGAGGCGTTTTTACAATGTATCCGGCAGCAACATTTGCGGCACTGGTAGTTTTTCATTTCTATTATGAACCCAGGCAACTATTTTATTTTTTCAAGAAGGCGCCAATAGGTTCATTGGCTTTATTCATTTATGCAATTGCTGTCATGATTTTGTTTCCAAGGTTTGGAATTGTTCTTGGAACTATAATCTCATATTTTTTTTCATTAGTATTTTCTATTCTTTTTATCGCGTACAAATTAAAATTCAGACATGCTTAAGAATCGGGAATTAACAATTTATGATTTACATGGTTTAATTAAACTACTCAAGCAATTGTGGTTAGACAAAAACATAGACACCGACGTGAGCAGCGTAGCTAACCAAGGCCATAGACAGGCTTCTAAGCAGAAAGTTTTCAGAGTTTGATATTCAAAGCAAATAAACTCTTATGGCTATACGACAAGCAAATTCAGGTGATGTGAATAGAATGGTGGCCCTGCTGGATCAGTTAGGTTATCCGGATGCATGCGGTTTTTTGAATGATAAAATGATGATCATGTCGGATAACCCAAATGCAGAGTTGTGGGTGTATGAAATGGATGACAAAGTAGTTGGGCTGATCGCCATAGATTTTATTACTCAGCTGGCGTTAAAAGGGGACTTTGCAAGGATTAGTTACTTGATAGTCGATAAGGCCTACAGAGGAATGAGAATAGGAAGTGCGTTAGAAGAACATTGCGAAAGACTTGCTATTAAAAGAAAATGTGATCGTATTGAATTGCATTGCAGCGAGCACAGGATCGACGCACATGAATTTTATAAA
Source organism: uncultured Bacteroidota bacterium (assembly GCA_946479055.1). Next base: position 1,008 of record CAMLEX010000564.1, read on the forward strand.
GGACAGGGTTATCACGAATCACCAAAATATTTTATTAAAACGATCTACAAGGTTTGAAAATGAAAACTGAAAAAATACTAATCATCGGCGCCTGTGGCCAAATAGGAGTGGAGCTTACACTGGCATTACGTGCTATATATGGTGAAGAGAATATAATAGCTTCTGATCTGCGACAAGAACATTCCTTATTGCAAGGTACAGGCCCATACCTCACGGTTGATGCAATGAGTAACGACAGTTTACAAACCATCGTCCGGAGATATGGCATCACACAGATATATTTATTAGCCGCTGTACTTTCTGCTACTGGAGAAAAGTATCCCTTGGCCGGCTGGAAACTGAATATGCAAAGTCTCCTGAATATACTGGAGATAGCCAGGGAAGAAAAAATTGCCAAAGTCTTCTGGCCATCTTCTATTGCAGTATTTGGGCCAACATCTCCTAAAGCCAACTGTCCTCAGCAAACCATTATAGAACCGTCTACGGTTTATGGCATCAGCAAGTATGCAGGTGAAAGCTGGTGCAATTATTATTTTACACGGTATGGAGTAGATGTAAGGAGCTTACGGTATCCCGGATTAATATCTTACAAATCACAGCCTGGTGGCGGTACTACCGATTATGCTGTGGAAATATTTCATGAGGCGATAAAACATGGGCGCTATAATTGTTTCCTGCAGGAGGATACCACCTTACCCATGATGTATATGTCTGATGCCGTCCGTGCTACTATCGAATTAATGGAAGCTCCGGTAGAGAAAATAGAATTGCGAACCTCTTACAATATAGCAGCCTGTAGTTTTTCTCCAAAAGAAATGGCAGCAGCCATTGAAAAACATTTACCAGGGTTTACTATTTCTTATCAACCGGATTATCGCCAGGCTATTGCCGATAGCTGGCCACAAAGCATTGATGATAGTGTTGCCCGCTCACATTGGGGATGGAAACCGGAATATGATCTCGACCGTATAACAGCCGATATGTTGCTGCAAATACATCAACAACTCACTGAAGAAATGGCGTAAACAAAAAATACGATCTGGCGCTCCGATGAATATCGGAGTGCCGCAATGTTACTTGTATTACAAATCTTATTAGTTTGAAGCCATGAGGAGTAAACCTAATCCTTTAAAAAGGACAAGGCTCAATCGCAACCTCTCTTCAAATACGCGGCTTCCATCACTTTCACCAGCTTCTCAAAAAAGAATCTTGTATTATCCTCCTCCAGGCTATATTCACGATGTTGAAATTTGTGCTTTACCACAAGGCCTAACGTTTCTTCCAATTGTTCTCTTGTATCCTGCAGATCAAAGGTTTCAAAAAACGAAGTAAATACTTGTTCTGGGTTTTGTGCCTCCTCTTCTGTTAAAAGACAAATAGGAGATTGTGGTTCATGCAGTACAGATGAAGATATAATCATGTTTACAAGTTTGTACAATTGTACACAATATTTTGTGTATGAATGGAATATTTTGTAAATTTTTATGCACATAAGTGTTTATTTCTTTATCCCCGCATGAAAACCAGGAAAAAAGATATCCATCGGGGACAAGTCCTTCAGGCTGCCGTTGCCGACAGTGGCCTCAGCATTACCCAGGTAGTAAAGAGAACAGGCTATAGCCGCAGCAGTTATTATAATCATATAGAAGATCCCCGCCTGGCTTATCATATTCTTGCAGAATATGGCAAAACATTAAAACATGATTTCAGTACTGACTTTCCCGAAATGGTTTCTAACCTGGTAGAAGATCCCGAAGAACAATATGGTGAACCCAAAACTTTTGGCGATGCCATTCGCCAGCGGGATATATGGAAGGAAAAATATTACCAGCTATTAGAAAAACATCAGAAACTGCTGGAAGATAAATTAAAATAATTAACGGCTTTCTTCATTTGTCTACATTACGCAGCACATCTCTTTTCGTGGCCGTCTTGCATTAATAAATCATTACCTTGCCTTTGTATTTTTGTTCACTTAAACAACTGCTGCCTGCAAACGTCATCATTATACAATGAATCTGAGCTCCTCGCCCGTATGGTCGCAGGCGATGAGGAAGCCTTTGCCAGCATTTACAAACATTATATTTTTCCTGTAAGCCAGTTTTTATTGCGTTATGTAAAATCACCACAAATAGCTGAAGACCTCAGCCAGGATATCTTTTCTAAAGTATGGGAAGGGCGTGAACGCATTCCTCAAATTGGATCATTCAAAGGTTATCTCTTTATCATGGCCCGCAATCATTCCCTCAATGTATTAAAGAATGCAGCGCAAGCACCGTCGCTCATGGGCGAGATTGTTCGTCATTATAAACAGCAACCATTCCGCACCGATACAGAGGATGAAGTGCTCCATCGCCAATATCTTGAGTTTCTTCACAACATTATTGAAAAGCTGCCACCAAGATCAAGGGAAGTATTTAGACTTTGCCGGCAGCAGGAAAGATCCTATGATGAAGTAGCAAACCTGCTCGGCATATCCCGTAACTCTGTTAAAAACCATATGGTACACAGTATGAAAGTGCTCAAGGCATCAGTAGAAAAAGAGCTTGGCATTTCTTTCAGTCTCTTTCTTCTTATCATAGGTCGTTATTGAAACAGGAAATGTTGAATGCGGATATATCATCAACACTTGCGAAAGGAAATGTTCAAATAAGTAAACGGTCCCGCCGGGGTTTGCCATACGGTGGTTATACAACAAATGGCAACCCCGGCGTATAAATCGATCTCAGTATATTAAGAAATTATAATTTTTTTTAACCACTACCTACCCTCGCCGCTTGTTCAATTGTCTTTATATATATGAAGTCCATGAGTGATCATCAATTTTATAAAAAATTAGTACAGCGCTATGCCGACGGTGCCGCATCGGAAGAAGAACTGGAAGTATTCTTCCAGCTCCTACATGAAGGAAAGCTCGCCGATTACCTGCAGGATGATATGGACCAGGCAGCAGGCATAGAAAAAACAAAAGCAGTAGTTCGCAAAATCATTT
>CAMLEX010000565.1 GCA_946479055.1 uncultured Bacteroidota bacterium
GGAAATGCAAGCACCCGCACTGCTTTTAATGATTACTTTATCCGCAATATTATCAACCGAAAAGATGGCGGATTTATTATCAGCAGCGAATCCTATTACACAACATCCCGTGGTGGTGGATGGAACCGCTGGAATAACCTGTATGGTTCACCTTTTCTGAGATCTTACGATTATTACTATTACTCTCCTTACATGTACAACAGCTTGTGGGGAAACCGCTGGAATACTGGTCAAAATGTTCGTTACCAGGCAGATAATATCGCTATATTAGCGTTTGACAAAAGCGGGAAGCGGGAGTGGAGCAGCATTATTACAAAAGAACAATTTGATGACCAATCGGATGATTTGCTATCATACCAGATCATGAATACAGGTGGTCAGTTACACTTCCTGTTTAACAATCTTGAAAAAAGAGCAAACTTGTTGAATGATTTCAGTGTGCAGCCTGATGGAAAGATCAATCGTAACCCCACATTGAAAAACCTGGACCGTGGATATGAACTGATGCCAAAATTTGCCAAACAGGTAAGCTCACGACAAGTGATCATTCCTTGTGTGTACAGGAATTATATTTGCTTTGCAAAGCTTGAGTATAACTAACCAACTACTAATTTCCGATACCCGTGATTGCAATATTTAAACAGAAAAACCCGGCCAATCTTATAATACTGCTGGTAGTAGGTATTCTTATCAAGCTGCCCATGTTCATGAAACCGCATGAGCCCATTGTCAGGCCATCCGATGGAATACTTTTTGAAGCAATAATCAGGTTTTTTGCAGGCGCATCTAAGTCATCTTCTCTTTTTTATCCCTTCTTGACATTCGGGCTATTATTTCTCCAGGCCATTATTATCACCCGGTTCATCAATAACCAGCGGATGACTAATAAGCCTACTTACCTGCCGGGCCTTTCTTATATGCTCATTACATCCTTATTGCCGGAGTGGAATTATTTTTCAGCACCCTTACTTTGTAATACTATTCTGTTATATGTGTTAGCAGGTTTGTTTGGAATCTATAATAAGCCAAACGCCCGCGGTACTATTTTTAATATTGGCCTGGCGCTGGGGATAGCTTCCTTTCTTTTTATTTCATCACTTACATTTATTATCTGGATATTACTTGCTTTAGCTGTCATGCGTCCATTCAGGATCAATGAGTGGCTGATCTGCCTATTGGGAATTACAACTCCTTTTTACTTTTACGCTATCTACACATTTATTACCGGCAGTTGGAGCTGGCAAGAGTTTGTACCACTGATTCAGTTTGGTTTTCCTTCATTGAAACAATCAGCCTGGCTTGCAGTCAGTGTGCTACTCATCATGATTCCTTTTTTGGCTGGTGGATATTATGTTCAGGAAAATCTTCGTCGTATGCTTATCAATGTCAGAAAAGGGTGGAGCTTGCTTTTGTTATACCTACTGGCCGCCTTATTATTACCCTTTGTCAATAGCAGCGATACATTTGAAAACTGGATTATGGCAATGGTGCCAATGGCGGCTTTTCATGGGTTTGCTTACCTGCATTCTGCCTGGCGTATATTTCCTCTTATTTTATTCTGGCTCACAGTTGCGTTTATTATTGCATATCAATACTATGGGCCGGGATGGTAACGGATGCGGGTCACGAGTAACGAGCAACGGGTAACTTTCTTATCTTTGCCCCTTTCCATCACTGAAATAATTTAAGCAAATGAAATTTGGCGTTGTTGTTTTTCCCGGCTCTAATTGCGACAGGGATATGTATGATGCATTGCATTATGACCTGGGCCAGGAAGTTAGCATGCTCTGGCATAAAAACAAAGATCTGAGTCAATTTAATACAGAAGATTGTATTATACTTCCCGGTGGCTTTTCTTACGGGGATTACCTGCGTTGCGGAGCTATTGCGAGGTTCAGCCCACTTATGCAAAGTGTGATCGAATTTGCTAATGCGGGAGGCAAAGTGCTGGGAGTATGCAATGGTTTCCAGATATTATGTGAGTCACATTTGCTTCCAGGTGCTTTATTGAGAAATGGCAACCAGCAATTCGTTTGTAAAAATGTTTTTATTAAAGGCAACAGCGATGATATTTATAAAATACCAGTAGCTCATGGTGAAGGCCGTTATTATGCAGATGAACAAACTCTGAATGAACTGGAAGCTAATGGCCAGGTTATTTTCCGGTATTGTGATGAAAATGGTAAGATAAATGAAGCAGCCAATCCCAATGGCGCTACAAGAAATATAGCAGGAATCTGTAATGCCAATCGCAACGTATTTGCTATGATGCCTCACCCTGAAAGAGCTTGTTCTGATGTATTGGGCAATTCTGATGGCAGGCAGATAATTAAAGATTTGTTAATGGCCGGGCAACTGGTAAGTTGATCTCTTCGTCTGTAGGGATATTTAGCAGCCTTTTATCATTTGAATGACAAGAAGAAAGATTGGTTGTTTTAATTTTGAGGCAGATTTTTAATATAACGATGGGAATGAAAAAAGTTTTAGCATTTTTATTAATAGCGATCACCACAATTACTGCCAATGCGCAGCTTAATCCTGTTAGCTGGTCATTTTCCGCAAAAAAAATAGCCGATAAAACTTACGAAGTACATCTTACTGCCAGCATGCAATCCGGTTGGCATTTATATTCACAAACCCAGCCAGACGATGCGATCGCTATTCCTACCGGTTTTAAGATCAATAACAATCCATTGTTGTTACTTGAAGGAAAAATTAAAGAAGTAGGGAAGATGGAAAAATTTCATGACGTAAAATTGGAAGTATCGGCTAATCAATATTCCGGAAAAGTAGATTTTGTTCAGGTGGTAAAATTAAAAGCCAATGCAAAAACAAATCTTACCGGTAGTGTAGAATACCAGACCTGTGATGATAAAAAATGCTTACCACCCAAAACAGTTAATTTTACGATCCCCGTCAAATAACGGTATTAATAAGGGATAAAAATTTTAACGGGTTCTTTTTAGAACCCGTTTGTGTATACGAAACCGGATAAACAATGTTTAAGAAAATAAAGATCTCCGCCACTTTTTTGCTCGGCTTTTTTTTATCCATAGTTACTGCTGCGCAGGATTCGGTAGTACAGGTGCACAACTGGAAAGCGGAAAGTAAAAAAATTGGTGAAGGAAAGTATGAACTGCTTTTTTCAACTCCTGTTTCTGCTGATTGGAAAATTTATGCTCCCAACCAGGTTTTACTGGATGTGAAGACTACCGAATTAAACTTTGCTGATTCAGCTATAAAACAGGAAGGAGATTTTGTAATAGCAGGCGAACAAATAAAAGAAGAAGCCAGTCCTATTTTTGAAAATACAAAAGTGAGATTGTATCCCGGCGATGCACAATGGAAAGCTATTATACATATTGAAGGAACTGCGCCTGCAAAATTGCAGGGAACCTTGCTCTATACGTATGGGAAGAATGATGAGTTTTATCCTGCTACAGCTTTTCCGTTTACAGTAGCATTGGAAGGAGGGGTTGTATCTAATACCCGTATTCTTATACCAACCATTAATATTAATAAGCCTGAAGCCGATTGTGGAGACACCCTTTCGAATGGAAGTAGTTACTTGACTATTTTCTTTTTAGGTCTTTTGGGAGGGCTTATAGCATTATTTACTCCCTGTGTTTTTCCAATGATACCCCTTACCGTTTCTTTTTTTACTAATAAAGCTGGAGAAAAATCGAAAGGGACCGGTAATGCAATCTTATATGGATTTTTTATTTTTCTTATCTATGTTTTGATTACAATTCCTTTTCATATTGCAGGGAAAACAAATCCAGCCATCTTTAATAATATTTCTACCAATGTTGGGTTGAATATTTTATTCTTCGTCATTTTTGTTGTCTTCGCAATTTCCTTCTTCGGTGTTTTTGAAATTGCATTGCCTTCTGGTCTCGCTAATAAAGCCGATTCCAAATCAGGAATTGGAAAAGTTGGCGGTATTTTCTTTATGGCATTAACAC
>CAMLEX010000566.1 GCA_946479055.1 uncultured Bacteroidota bacterium
ATCCACAGATTATCATACTCATCTGGTTCAATCCTGTACAGCACATCTGAAGGGAAACCGCTGGCGATATTGAATTGGATAAATGAATTTGCTTTTCTATCCCAACGATACAAACCTTCACCATTTGTTGCGATCCAAAATATTCCATCGGTATCGGCATATGCATCCAGTAAGCTGAGTGCATTAATAACCGGCGATTGTTTATTGATGACAGACCATTGACCATTATCCTTCGTTATTATATATAAGCCGTTCTCTGCTACAGCCCACAAGGTGTCATGATTACTTTTAAAAAAACGGTACACAAATTTTGCTTCAAGACCATTTTTATTCGCAGAGGGAAGTGAATCAAATCGATGAGTGTTGGAATTGAACAACAAAAATCCGTTTGTTCTTCCCAACAGCAGCAGGCTGTCATTGAGAGAAAACATTGACCATATTTCAGATCCCTGCCCCCCGGGATATTTCGAGATCTTATTTTTTCCTTCATCATAATGAAACAGGTTGTATCCACCGCAATACAATCCTGAATGATGATTAATGACCGCATACTTAATTTCATCATCAAAAATGGCTTGCATTTTACCATTTTGTTGCAGGAAGCTGTGCGTCCATATATTCGCCACTACCTTGCCAGATTCATCAGCATATATTCCCCGGGCCTGGCTATTTGTTTCTATGTATTGTTGTTTGCTGGTAAAGTATTGTTTAAACCGGTTCTTTTCTATCTTCAACTGAAATACGCCAAGAGAAGTGCAAAGCCAAAGGTTTCCAAGAATGTCAGGAAAAAGCTGGTAAAGAAATAAATTTTCAAAAGATTTCAGTTCTGATTTCGAAACTATTTTCAAAAAGGCATTTTCATTCCACAGGTAAAGTGCATCTGTACCAATATAAAATATGCAGGATTCGCCGTCCGTCGAGTTCGTGGCCTGGTACCAGTATTTTCCTTTTATGCTGTCTGTATTGAATCTTTTTGCATCGGCGGGAAACTCACTGTTACCCTTATGCGTTATCATACCGACATTAAATGCATTGGGTTCAGCGGCAGTGATATACGTAATTAAAAGATCCTGCTGACTGCTGAAACCAACAGGCAGCGATCTTAACGCATCTTTTTGAGTAAAGGCAATCACCGTATCCTTCGATACTAAATACTGTGTAGACTGGTTGAATATTTTCAGCAGCGCTTTACCCTTTGCGAACATACAGAAGGGGCCTGTGCTGCGATAATCAACAAACGGAAAAGAATGCGGCCTGCTCCAATCTTTAATTTCATAGCGGAGTTTAAATCCACGTTTGGATGAGTATTTCCAAAGCCTGAAAGGATAGGCTGTGAGAAAATTAATTTCATCAGTCCCGTCATTGGATATCCAGTAAACATCCTGCTCTTTGAAAGGCATGTTAGGAAAAGCAGCCGTAAGTGTTTTAACTTCCTGCGTAACAGCGTTCATCACATCCACCTTACCGTTAGTGGTGAGTTGAAAGCCTGTACTGCCATATTCAATAAATAGGTTGTTGGCATCATCTTTTGCAAGTTGTACCACTTTGTTATCCTGCAGATTATTTCTCTGCCGGGTAAACAGTAAACAGTTTTTACCATCATAGCGGTTCAGACCGTTGCGTGTTCCAAACCACATGAATCCGGCCTTATCTTGTACACCACAAAACACTTCGTGAGAGGCTAATCCATCTTCAATAGAAAGCAGCCTTTTGGTGATGGTGAATTCCGGATTATTATTTACAGATACACTTTGCCCCATCACAGGTTTGCCGGCTATTACCAAAGCCAGAATTAATGCGCAGCTAAAAATAAAATATGGATTGTTGCTCTTTAAGCTTTGCAAGTCGCTGGTGGTTTAAAAAAGTCTGAAAAGTTATTTATATCATCCAGAAGTTGACTGATCATAATTTTGGTTTGAAAAATAAAATCAATAAACTCATTAAACACCGAATCGGTATTTTCGATGCCAGAATATTCTGGGTTCTCCCGAATCAAGTTCGGTACACGCTATCACGCTGGTACCGAATTCAATTGTTATTTTATTTATTGTTGTGCCAAAGGGATCCCTTTGGAAAGATAAGATTTGTTGCTTAATAGTTACAATGCCTGTTTACAGGCTGCATATTTATATTCCTGTTGCTGGCATTTTCCGCAGGTCGGAGGATAGATGAGGAGCACCTGATTACAGCACTATACCAGCTATAGTACTTACCACGTTACCTGTTCACTTTCCCAGGTGTCTAAAAAAACACAATCTATCCACGGATCTATACCGGATAGCCACAGAAGATTGCCAGCTGAAGATGATTGCTAGTGATAGTACGTTAAACTATTATTTCTCTTTAAAATGAATGAGACAAATATTCATTGCTTACCGAACCATCATCAAAGAGATCAAGTATAGCATAACCCGGAGGAGTTTGTTTGTAATAATTTTTTCCGGCGGAATATTCATCACCACTACCCCACCAATAACCACTCATAGAACCATTGCAGAAATAATGCACGCCATTGTAAACAGCATTGTCCAATAAATGCATATGGCCGCTGAGACAAGTGATCTTTTTGTCCTTGTGTTTATAAAAAAGATCGCTGATATATTTTGAATCGGTGTGATTGCCACCATCAACATGGGTGCATACGGCAAGAATGGGATAATGGCTTAAACAAATAATGGGTGTGCCGGTGGGAATAGCTTGCAAATCTTTTTCCAGCCACCTGCGTTGTTCATCATCCAATGAACCTGCGTTCTTGTTATTGCTGTCCAGTATGATAAAATGCCAGCCCTTTTTATTAAAGCTGTAATAGCGGCCAGGAGTTCGCAATTGTTTTACCACATAATCTTTTCCATACATCGCATCCTGTTTATCCGGTGCAGCCCACCACATATCATGATTGCCGAGGCAACTATGCATCTCAAAACCATTGATCGCTTTGGTAGTTTCATGCCATACACTCCATAGCTCATTCACCCTTTCACGGGTAATATCACTGTAGTCTGCGGCCAATATCGAATCGCCACCATTCAGGAAGAAATCGACTTTATGTTTCTTTATTTCTTCCAAACATTTTGTAAACCGGTCAGGAGCATTTTCTTCCGGGCGGATATGCACATCGGTAATATGAGCAATCCGTAACACTCTTTTGCGTTTATTTTTTTGATCCGGTGATGCAGTAGCAAAGCCTCCTATTGCAGTAACACCTGCCGCTAATCCAACCTGTTTTAATAGCTCTCTTCTTTTCATATTGGTTGTTTTGTCTTTTCAGTTTTCAACATTTGTCATTTATTACGGAACAAGTACCCAGCGATTCAAAAAATTATGAGGCGCTTCAATTACGATTTTATAAATTTTAGATGGCTTGCCACTTACGTTGATAATAGCCCGCCCTTTCCGAAGTGAAACGGTTTTCATTAACGTATAAGGATCCTTTCCCCCAGCTTTATAGTGGTTGCTATTTGCTAACCATATTTTTGCTTTTCCCTTTTTCTCTCCTTTCCAGTTGATAACTATATTTCCGTTTTCATAACGGGCCTGTGCGGTTGTAACCGATAGTTTTCCGGTTAATGGAATACCGTCTATCTCTATCTGCTGTTCACGGGAGATTGAAATACCCAAAAACGAAACGATGGAAGGCATGATGTCTACAACAGCGGATTGACCTTCCCGAAAATAACTGTTCAACCCTTTGGCATTTGTTACAATCCAGGTTGCACGTTCCCGGTCTGATTGACCACCATGACCTTTGCCGGTAGCAGCATCACGACCATGATCGGTAGTTATATATATCTGCCACTCCTCATCAAAATTTTTCATGCGATATTGAAGAGCCTGCCAGATACGCCCCACCTGCTTATCCATTATTTCCACTGCATCATAAAACTGTTTGCTGTCTCCATAACGGTGGCCCATATCATCGGTATACTCCAGGTACACCCATGACAGGTCCGGCGCTTCTTCC
>CAMLEX010000567.1 GCA_946479055.1 uncultured Bacteroidota bacterium
AGGCTTGGATGTGCAGGCAAAATACGAAATATGGAAAAAAGAAGAAACGTATAGCTTCTGGGGATTGAAAGCCGGAATTAATTTTTAAAATAATTGAGCTGCAAAATAAAAACCTGTAAAACTTTTCCTTTCGCAACTCATCATTTCACTTTGGATATAGTCAGTAAAAAAACAGATTCTTCTGTGGCCAGTACACTGTGAGGAATTTCTGCATGCAGCGTTAGTAACTGGCCCTTCGTTATTTTTATGTTTTCATCAGGAGTATTAAAATCAATAGCTCCATCCAATAACTGTAAGCTTAGTATGCCGGGTGCGGTATGCGTCTGCATTTCAGCGTTGGCATGCAGCGCTACCAAAACGGTATTCATGCCGGTTGTTTTAAAAACTGTAATCGCATTACGATCATTTTTTTGCCAGGCGTCTTCTGATTTTATTTGTTTAACCAATTCAGGCAGGTCAATCAGTAATAACGGAGAATCAATAGGTCTTTCGCCCTGCGGACGATTGGGAGTAGCGTCGTTAAATTTTTCTTGCATGGTTTACTGGTTTTAAAAAATGTAAATAATGTATTAGTTCAACTGATCAATTAGATCAATCCAATTTTAAGCCAGACTGTAAAACCGGAAAAGATTGAATTAAAAAGGGCTGTCACTTTATTAAAAGCTGACAGCCCTATACATATCATACAGATGAGTAGATTTTTTGTGTTTTACACTTTCACCCAGCCTTGCTTTTTATTGCTTTCCAGTATCCTTTCACAGATCAGCAATTCACGATAACCATCTGCAAAACTTGGGAAGGAAGGTTGCTCTGGTTGTTTTCCTTCAGCTACTGCCTGGTACACCTCTTTGAATAATTGCTTTGAGGTATCAGGAAAACCTTCATTATGTCCACCCGGAAAACTCATGATGGCGCTGGCTTCCGCATATGCTAATGAGGGGTCACGCATCATGGATTGATTGTAACCATCCCTGTTGCCGATCCATACTGCGTTAGGAGCCTCAGAATTCCAGGCAAAGGTTTTCTTTGAACCGGATACTTCCAGTTTCAACTGATTTTTGCGGCCTGCGGATACTTGGGAAACGGTTATAGAGCCACGATTGCCATTGCTGAAACGCAATAAAACATTCGCATGATCCTCTGTAGTAATAGGTACATCAGCATAATCTTCAGGTTTAAGCATTTTACCTGAATAGGTTTCTACCGGTTTCAATGGCTTTTTGCGGGTTTTGTGGATGGTATTAAAGTCTGCCAGCACTTCCGTTGTTTTTAATCCCGTTATATATTCAATCACATCCATCAAATGCGAACCAATATCAGCAATAGCACGGGAGTCACCTGATTTGTCTGGTTCCAAACGCCAGTTATAATCTGTTTCATAAAATAACCAGTCCTGCAAATAAGATCCCAGAATGGAATATATTTCACCCAGATCTCCTTTTTCACGCATGGTTTTCATTTGACGAACAAGGGGATAATATCGCAGATTGAAGTGAACTGCATTTACCAATCCTGTCTGTTTAGCCAATGCTACCAATTCTTCAGCTTCATGCAGATCTTTGGCTAAAGGTTTTTCACAAACAACATGCTTGCCCGCCAGCAAAGCAGCTTTCGACTGCGGATAATGAAGAAAGTTAGGCGTACAAATATGTACAGAAACAATATCTTCCATAGCCAGCAGCTGATCAAAAGTACAGGCACGTTCAATACCTAATTGAGTAGCTTTGGAATTGGCAAGTTCTATGTTCGCTTCGCAAAGCGCTGTTACTTCAATATTTGGCAATCTTCTCAGTGCCTCAATATGTGCAGGACCAATAAATCCGGTTCCTACTACGCCTACTTTAATTTTTGACATCGTTATTTTGTTTTGAGATTAAACTTTATTATTGCACTAAACTTCACTAAAATTACTGGTAATTAAAGTGAAGCTGGTTTTTGCTTAGCGCATTTTAAAATCAGCAAATATAGCAGATCGACAAGCATCTTCATACAAGAAATTTCGTTTATAAGTAGGGATAACCGCCCATCATTTTCTACGAATTTCTTCGTCTTTTATTGCTAGCTTTATTTCTTCGCAGCAATTAATTTTCTATCCACTTCTAAAATTATTGTTATGCGCTTACTTTTATTCTCACTAATAGCCGTCCCATTTTTTTCTTCAGCCCAGATTAACCGTTCTGCAACAGAGCTGGCCCGTGAAAGGATCCAGGAGTATATTGTTACAATGATTTTCAAAGATCAGCCTTACACACCTGTATTGTATGGCGAGTTAAAATCTTACAGAAAAAACAAAGCGGGAATAGTATGGACTATTGAACATAAATTTGAAATTGAAGAAACACAACTGGTTTCAGATAAAAAAGTAGTTGTTCGGAAGCTCCAGTGGTTTTGGTTTTACCTGGATAAAAAACTAAAAGTAATTTTAGCGGAAAGCTTTCAGAAAAAAGAATAACTCCGGATATCTCTTAATAAAATTAATTCCTTCTCACAACGATCTCCGGTAATGGAATAATAATGCTCAGCCAATTTTTGAAGGTTGCATTCCACATTTTCGCATCCCTAAACTCACCCCATTGAATATTTCCTCATGAAAAAATTGTTTTGACCCCGTCAAGCACACGGATGACACGGATTGGATAGATTTTCACAGATTTTTTAATTGCCGAAGTGGGAGTTTAAAAAAAAATTGCGAAAAGAATCTATTAGTGAACAATCCTTTTTATTCGGCGCAGCAGAATAAATGATCCGTTTTTATCCCTGCCCGTTCGGTCAGGCGGGCGTCCAACCCGTGTCATCCGTGTTCCCATTCTTCGTATTAAAAGATGTGAGTACACCATAGCTCAAGGGCGGGACATCGTTCACTAATTGTAAAGGCTAAAAATTTCCTCCATGAAAATTTGAAATGCAGCATTTTGAAAATAATACAGCCTGATTTAATTAACTTCATTTTAGTAAAAAGATTTTGCAACCTGCATACCGGATGCAGACGTAATGCATGCTGCATTATACTTTCACATTTATGAGTTCCTGGTAAGATTCAACAGGTGCCATAAAAATAAAAAACGATTATGCTATCCGACGAAGAAATAAAAAAGAATACAGGCATTTATGCTGCCGACCTGATAAAAGATGGGATGGTCATTGGCCTCGGCACAGGATCTACAGTATACTGGTTGATAGAGGAGCTGGGAAGAAGAATAGAAAAAGGATTAGTCATAACAGCAGTACCTACTTCCAGGCAAACAGAAGAGTTAGCAAATAAAGCCGGCATCCCGGTTACCGATCTGGATGAAATTGCAAGACTGGTATTGACTATTGATGGTGCGGACGAGATTGACCCTAAAGGTCATTTAACAAAAGGAGGTGGTGGAGCCTTGTTACAGGAAAAAATAGTAGCCAGCGCATCTGATGAATTGATCATTATAGCGGATAGTTCTAAGTTGGTACCACAATTGGGAACATTTCCTTTGCCTGTAGAAGTTATACCATTTGGATATAAACAGGTGCAACAAAAAATCATGCAATCCGGAATTTGTAAAAAGGTTACGCTGCGAACAAAAAATGATCAACCCTTTATTACAGATCATCATCATTATATTCTCGATTGCGAGTATGGAAAAATTGAGGACGCCATTTTATTAAACAACAATTTGCACGATATACCCGGAGTTGTGGAAACAGGTCTTTTTATTAATATGACAAGCCGGGTCATAATAGGCTACCCCGACGAAAGAATAGAAGTGATAAACTATAAGTAATTGTTGTGAAGAAAATAATTTAATGCGTAGTAAGAAAGGTTTCGATTTTTACTCCTTTATTCAGCGTTTGGTAAACAACACAATATCTTTCCGTAAGTTTCATAAGACTATCCATTTGTTCCTGCGGAGCATTTGATTCAATAAAAAATTCCAGGCGGATCGCTTTAAATCCAACCGGTACTTCTTTTGAAACACCGAG
>CAMLEX010000568.1 GCA_946479055.1 uncultured Bacteroidota bacterium
GCTGCATGTTTTGGTAGTAGCTGGTACCAATTGATTATTGCCAAAATTTTGTTGCTGATCTATTACTTCCGTTTCAGGTGTGAAACCTCTTTCTTCCATTGCCTGTGTATACAACAATGGTTTGATAGTAGAACCTACCTGCCGCTTGGTTTTAAGATTCGCATGATCGTATTTGTATGTTTTGAAATTGATACCACCTACCCATGCTCTTACTTCTCCTGTTATAGGGTCCATTACCATAAAAGCGGTTTGTATCATCTGCCGGTGATACTTGATAGAGTCATAAGGGGTCATTACGGTATCTGTCTCCCGGTTTTTGTTCCATGCAAAAATTTTCATGGGGACTTTCTTGAAAAAAGTAGCTTTTATTTCTTTATCAGTAAGGCCATCATCTGCCAGGGATCTCCAACGGTCACTTTTTTTCATTTCAGCCTGCAGTACATTTTCATGGCCTTTCCACACCGTACCTTTTTTTATTTTATTCTGAGCGTTCAATGCTTTTTGCAAAACAGGCATGTGTGAAGCTGCCGCTTCTTCTGCATATTCCTGCATCCGCGGATTGATAGTGGTGTAAATTTTTAAACCGTCCTGGTAAATATCATAACTGCCGCCATTCGGTTTTTCAATGCCTTTCAATGCTTCACGAACTTCATCTTTTAACACTTCCCGGAAATAAGGTGCATAGCCGGTATTTTCATCCATTTTCCTATACTTGAGTTTGATAGGTAATGCTTTCAATTTAGCAGCTTCGGCTTCATTGATCTTTCCATTTGCTTCCATCTGGCCAATTACTACATTGCGACGATCCAATGCAGCTTTTGGATTGCGAACAGGATTATATATGCTGTTCCCTTTCAGCATCCCTATTAACAGCGCAGCTTCTTCAATATTCAGCCGGTCTGGCTCTTTTTGAAAAAAAGTACGGGCAGCATTCCGGATACCATAGATATTATTGCCAAACGGAACGGCATTGAGGTACAAAGTAACTATCTCTTCTTTTGTAAAATTTCTTTCCAGTTTTACGGCAATGATCCATTCTTTCAATTTTTCGATCACCCGCCAGGCCTTGTTTTTACTTCCCTGGTCAAGCAGCGCTTTTGCCAACTGCTGGGTAATGGTACTTCCGCCTCCCTGTTGACCCAAAGTAAAGACGGCACGTAAGGTAGATTTGAAATCAATACCGGCATGATCATAAAAACGTTCATCTTCGGTAGCAACCAATGCATTGGTCAGATTAGAAGATATATCCCTGTATTTGACATTGCTGCGGTTACCTCTTTCGGTATAATATTTTCCCATCAGGGTGCCATCATTGGCTATTACTTCAGAAGCCTGTTGTATTGAGGGGTTTTCCAATTCCTGCAGCGAAGGCATTTTTCCAAAAACGCCAAAACTGGCCAAGGCAATTAATAAAACAAAAGCAAGGAAGCCAAAAAGAGCAATGCGCCAGAATATGCGAACTGATTTTTTCATAAATATTAATGGTTAGTGATCAGCAAAAAACAAACCGAAATTAGCGAAAAGCAAGTTATTGGTTGCTAGTTGTTGGTTACTAGTTACTAGCATCCGGCAACCAGTTTAAAACTTTCCCGGAACATTCTTTTCTAAAAACTGCTTGTATTTATCAAGGTCCTTGCTGTTCTTAAGTATTTCCAGGTTTTTATCTGTGATAATTGAATAGCTGTATTTACCGCCTTTCAACCACGGGATGATCTCATTGGCAGTTTTTGGCTTTGTCTGATCTACATAGGTCAGAGCTTCCGCAGCATTTTTAAATGGACTGATCAACAACATGCGGTTATCAGCATCAATTTCTATCAACTCAGCCTGCATCTGTTTATTGTAATAAGTATCGCGGTTGTAACGGGCAAAAGCATTTTTCGCTTCGTTTATAAATATGGGATCAACTTTATTTAATACGATCACTACATAATGCGGTGATTCAGCTTCAAAGCTATAGGATGAGGCAGGCGCAGTTTTTACCGGTTGTTTGCTTACTGTATCAATAGCTGCCTTGTTGATGACAAAAGGAAGGGCTGCAGGTTTTGTAAGGGCAGAATCTTTTGATACTTGCGGCACAGTAGTAACAGGTTTACCAGTGGTGATAATTTCTGATTGTCTTGCACTGGTATCTTCTGCAGGCATATTGATCACCATGTTGCGCAATTCTTCTTCTATCTGGCTGCGACGGTTCAACACCTCCAGCAAATTAGTTGCTTTAGCTGCTAGTGCTGTTCCTCCAAACTGTCTTACAATATTCTTCAGTACCAGGCCTGCAGTACTGTCTTCTCTTTGTTTAATATAATAGACGGCTTCAATATAAAGCAAATTGGGTGTCCAATGAGTATTGCCATAAATGCTGTCAGCTACTTTTTTCTGTGCTATGGCTTCACTGAAATTTCCTTCGATAAAAAGATCGTAAACCTTTTCATAAGTTTTAGTAGCAGCATTCGCTTTTTCGTTTGCCGGTGCATTTTTCCCGGTTGTAACAATAGTAGTTAATTTACCACCGGCATATTGCTGATTCATCAACTTTTTTATCTCATCTGCCTTGGCTGTTTCACCATGTTTGTTATAACAATAATACAGGTTGAATAAAACCTCTTCCATTTTTGGATGCTTAGGGAAACGGCTCCGTAAATTTTCCAGTGTTTCAGTAGCGGCGGTGCAGTCTTCCAGTTTTTCAATGTATAATACTCCCAGTTCAAACATAGCTGTTTGAATAGAATCATTTGACTGTTGCATTTTTTCAGGAGTCAAAGGAATTTTTTCATTCAATACATCAAATGTTATTTCCACGTTTTCAGGGGCAGTTGCATCTTGGGGTGACCTTCGCATGGATTTAGCTTCCGGTCTGGGTCTTATCCCCGCATTTTGCACAGCGCCGCGGCGCCAGTTATCAGTATTAGCTCTCGTACCCCATTTCGCTTGAAAATCAGTTAATCCTTTCTGACGGGAGTTTTTATTATAGAAATACCATTCGCCTTTTTTGCTGTTATCTGCAAAAAGGGAAGGTGGTGGTTCCTGCTTGGATGGAAAATTACCGGTTGAGGCAATACCTTCATCTTTTAATCCCTGCTGTTTCCGTAATTGGCGTACAAGTTTTTTTATCAAACTTTTTCTTTCTTCCTCCGGCATAGCAGCAATGGTTTGCAGACTATCCTGCCTTTCTATTATTTCAACATTGTTAGCCAGTTTTGCAAGAATATCTTTTCGGGCAGTTATCGCCTCAGGATCTTTTATAGATGGATCGCCTAATTGAAGACTGTCATAAAAATTATAGGATTGCCTGTATTGACGTTTTACAAAAGAAAGTTCGGCCAGTTGCAGGAAAGCTTTGTTGCGCTGGGAGCCATTATTGGTTGCATATTTTGTACTTTTTAAAAGCAGGGGCAGGGCGCCATCAATATTATTTCTTTCCAGTTCCATCTGCGCTGCCATATAATAAATAATATCCCGATAGTCCTGGTATTTGTCCCGCTTCGCCATCTTTAACAATGTCGAAATATTTTTTTCGATATAATTTTCACTGCTGTCTTTGTTTATTCTTACCAACGCCAGGCGGGCATAGATATCCATTATCGGATCAGTGGTATGGCCGATAGATTTGCTATACCAGTCTCCGGCTTCGGAATTTTTATCTGTCATCTCATATAGCTGCGCCAGCAGGTATTCCCATCTTGCTTTTTCACTTTTGTTGGTAGCATTGCTCAATGCATTTTCCAGATATGCTGCTGAGCTGTCCCACATTTTTTGCTTGTAAAAAGAATAAGCCTGTACTTCTTCCAAGTCATTATTCAACCGTTCCGGAAAAAGCGGATCATTTTTTAATGCCTGGATCAGGCTGGCAGCTTCAGTAAAACGGTCGCGGGCCAGGTAATTTCTTATCTGCCAGATAAATGCTTCATTGCGGCTGGGCGGTTCTGAAAATACCCTCCGGGTCAAATTATTTTTT
>CAMLEX010000569.1 GCA_946479055.1 uncultured Bacteroidota bacterium
ATCGTTCATTCTTTCATGTCATTGGATAATTAACTACAAGAAACAGGTAAAATCAAACAATGCCAGTTGTTTTTCTTTGCTGATAATGAGGTAATTTTCGTGATTCAAATAAGTTTGCCAAACAATAGTTTCCTGTATGAAAAAAATTGCAACAATCATTGCCTGTCTAATTATTTACAATTCCTTACTCTTTGGGCAGGTCTATACTCCTGCAAAAGAAAACCTGGAAGCCCGACACCAGTTCCAGGATAATAAATATGGTATGTTCATTCACTGGGGTTTGTCCAGTGTGTTGGGCGATGGTGAGTGGGTAATGAACAACCGTAATATTAAAGTAGCCGATTATACCCGCTTGCTTCGTTCCTTTAATCCCGTTGATTTTGATGCGGCTAAATGGGTAGCCACCGTAAAGAATGCCGGTATGAAATATATCGTTTTTATCACCCGCCATCATGATGGTTTTTCAAACTGGGATACCAAACAATCTGACTGGAAGATCACCAATACACCTTATGGAAAAGATGTTTTGAAAATGTTGTCGGAAGAATGTAAAAAGCAAGGGATTAAGTTGGGATTATATTATTCAACATTAGATTGGTATCGTAATGACTATCCTTATGAAACGGGAAGAACAGGAAAAGGTACCGGTCGCACTGCAAAAAGCAATTATGCTTCTTACTTGCAATTC
The DNA here is from genome assembly GCA_946479055.1 of uncultured Bacteroidota bacterium. The sequence goes on from CAMLEX010000569.1 coordinate 689, forward strand.
ATGAAAAACCAGTTAACGGAATTGCTTACCAATTATGGAGAAGTGATGTCTATCTGGTTTGATGGACATTGGGATCAGACCAACCCCGAGGGAGATGCTGACAGAACATCAAGAATAGACTGGAAGTATGATGAGATTTATTCACTCATTCATAAACTACAGCCGCAATGCATGATCGGCAACAATCATCATTTGTCACCTATTCCAGGCGAAGATTTTCAGATGTTTGAACGAGATCTGCCGGGAGAAAACAAATCAGGATTGAGTTTTCAAAAAGCTTCAGATGCAGTACCCCTGGAAACCTGTGAAACCATCAATGGAGCTTGGGGTTATAACATTACGGATCGTAATTATAAAACAGCACAACAGGTGGTGCAATTATTAGTTGGCGCGGCCGGTCGCAATGCTAACCTGTTATTAAATGTAGGTCCGATGCCTAATGGCATGATACAACCGGAATTTACCGATACACTGGCGGCTGCAGGAAAATGGTTACAGCAATATGGCGAGAGCATTTATGGCACAAGAGGTGGACCACTCGGTGCGCAACCATGGGGAGTGACAACACAAAATGATAAAAAAATCTACCTGCACTTATTTAAAACTCCTGAAGCAAACACCATTCAGCTACCCGCTACAAAAGAAAAAGTGAAACAGGTAATCTTGTTCGGTACTGATCAAAAAGTAAAATATAAGCAGCAGAAAGATGGAATAACCATTACAACAGAGGGAGTTATTATTGACGGCCCTGATACTGTTATTCTTGTTGAATTAAAATAAACTTTATGAATGTATCTAACCTGCGGACAAAACGATTGTCTTGTTCGGCAATCGTTCGCACCATTCAGTTGCCAGGCATTTTTCTTTAAAAAAAGCTGCCTCTTTGTAAAGGGCTGATTTATTAATAAGTTATTACAGTTTCAACAGAACATTTTTTCATTTCGATTGCTGCATGGAAACAAAGGAAAATACCAGGTATATCTTTCAGCGGTTATCTGAATCGGACGACCAGTCTGCATTCTGGCGTTTGCATTCCTGTTTCTTTCCACGTTTGTTCCGCCTGATCTATTCTATTACCACCCACAGGGAAGTGGCGGAAGAGTTGACCAACGATGTCTTTGTGCAAATCTGGCAAAGCAGGAAAGGATTAAACAATATTGAAAATCCCGAAGTATATCTTTTTGTTTGTGCCAGGAACATAGCCTTTACTTATCTTAAATCCATAAAAGCGCCGGTAACAAGTATAGACGACATAGAGCAATTTGACCTGCATATAGAGAGAACACCGGAAGACATGCTGATCTCATCTGAAATGGTAGCCCGTATCAATGCTGCTATACGGCAACTGCCACCTAAATGTAAGCTTACTTTTTTATTGGTAAAGGAAAACAACCTGAAGTACCGCGAAGTAGCTGAGATACTAGGTCTTTCAGTCAAAACGGTTGAGGCGCAAATGAGTATCGCCCTGAAAAAACTAAGTCAATCCATTCCTTTTTTACTTCCTGCATTTCCCCGCTAACTTTTTTTTATCCTGTTTAGGGGTAAAATAACTTCTTTTCACTCCTTTATAGAAAGGAAGAATACTAAAATGTCTATAGACCGCATCTGGGATCTGTTAGCAAAGAAATTCAATAGCGAAATTTCATCACAAGAGCTTGAAGAACTGGAATTACTATTACGTGAAAACCAGGACGGCTTCCAGTTAAACGAGTTGTTGTCCCGCTTTGGGGAACTTCCGTTCAAACCTGTTTCTGATGAGGCAATGATGAGAAGAAGTATAAATGCCATCAAAGAAACTATTGATATCAGAGACGAACAAGATAGCAATGAAAATATAATAGGCGATTATGAAAGGGAAACATCATTTCGCAACCGAAGAAAGGGAATAAGGATAGGTGCAGCAATACTTGCATCTGTTCTTCTTTTTGTAACAATCGTATGGTTTCCTTTCTGGAAAAAGAATGGACATGGTCAAGAGATGGCCAGTATTAACGAAATAAAAACTGATGCCGGGTCTAAAACCACGGTCAATCTCCCCGATGGCTCTGTTGTTGTTTTAAATGCAGGTAGCAAGCTAAGTTATAATAAGGAATTTGGAATCAGTTCAAGGGAGATCAAACTGACCGGTGAAGCTTATTTTGATATCCGGAAGAACCCTGATATGCCCCTGGTAGTTCATGCAGGAACTGTTGATATCTGGGTAAAGGGAACCACCTTTAATGTGAAAGCTTATCTGAAAGATTCTACTATAGAAGCGGCGCTGTTTACAGGTATTATCGAATTGATTTCGCAGAAGGACCCGGAAAGAAAAATACTGTTGCGACCCAATGAAAAGATAATTATCAGTAAAAAGGGCAATAACAAATCACTGCAATTGCCGGACGATAAAAAAGTTCTAAATGAAGCAGAAACAATTTCGCTTGACAACATGAAACCTGACCCGGTGGATAGCAGTTATGCTGAAACAGCCTGGCTGCAAAACAAACTGGTCTTTCGTTCCGAAGCATTTACTGACCTGGCCCGGAGTATGGAACGACGTTATAATATCAGCATAGAATTCACTGATCCCAATATCAGTGAATTGATTTTTACCGGTTCTTTTTCAAATGAAACACTGTCAGAAGCATTGGAAGCTTTGCGAAGTTCGGTTCCCTTTCATTATAAGATTGAAAACAAAATAGTTTTTATCAGCAAATAATATTGTTAATCTCAAAATGAAAATGATTTAATGATGTGACAACAACGAAAAAGGGAGATGCTGTAACATCCCCCCTACTAAGTAAACCGGGAACAGGCTGTAACCAGATTCCCTATTGCTCAACTTAACAATGTAAAAGTATGAATTTACCCAAAACTCACTGCAATGAGATGAGGTTTTGGCAATCCCCAAAATTGCTGTTTTTTATGAGATTTTCGCTGCTTTTCGCTACCACGTTAAGCCTTCACCTTAGTGCGTTGGCATTTACCCAGGACATTTCCATATCGGTTAAAAAGGAACCGTTGAGAAATGTGCTGGCTATGATTGAAAAGAATTCGGACTACCGGTTTCTTTATAATGACAATCCTGTTTTTGAGAAAAAGAAAATCAGTCTCAGGATACAGAAAGCCGGCCTGGATGAAATAATGAAGCGGTTGCTGGAAGGAACCGGCATTTTGTATAAGGTAAGTAGCAATAACCTTGTCATACTTTCCTTTCCATCCGCAGATGAGCCCCTCAGTAAAGAAATATTTAAAAATATTACCGGTAAAGTAACCTATA
>CAMLEX010000570.1 GCA_946479055.1 uncultured Bacteroidota bacterium
GTTCTTCCTCATGGACAAAAGATTTCCCCGGCATGCCTGCATTTTTTGCAAGCCAGCGAAGAACATTTGACCCGATAAAAAGAACAAAAGATTGGAAACTCTTCCAGGATTTCAGATATGGTACAAACAAACTGTATTATGAATTTCCATTACCTGATGGAGAGTATTGGGTAGAGTTTTATTTCATTGAACCATGGCTAGGTATAGGCGGCGGAATGAATGGCACCGGCATGCGTTTATTTGATATAGCTATCAACAATAAAACTGTTTTGCAAGACATTGATATCTGGAAAGAAGCCGGAACGAATACTGCGCTGAAGAAAACAGTAAAAGCAAACGTCGCCGGTGGTAAAATGATTATCTCATTCCCACAAAGCAAATCAGGGCAGGCAATTATTTCTGCTATTGCTATTGCTTCAACTAATAACAAAATAAAAGCAGCACCTTCGCTTTCATTAATAAAAAATATTTCTGATAAAAATTGCAGGCTATCAACCTGGTTGGATATAGGTGATAGGCAGTATTCAGATGCAGCTATTGCATTTCGATCACTTCCGCCGAACTTATTTGGCGCAGACTGGTTGCAGTTTTCAAAAAAATCAGCAACAGACAATACTTCATTTATTGTTACGGAAGATGTTGATGCGTTTGTAGGTATAGATAAAAATGCAGAGCAGGCGTCAATGGGCTGGTTGAAAGAATATGAAAATACAAAAACAGAGATCACAACAGATGAAGGCGATGGAAATGCATATGCTGTTTATCGGAAGAGATTTCCCAAAGGCTCAACCGTGTCATTAAATATTGATAATTCTTCATTGGTAATGCTGTTGCCTGTTACCACTATGCAACCGGCGTATGATCTGAAGCCTGTAACCAGTTACAGGACAAATGTTGCTATTGTATCCGAAAGTGTACAAAAAGAAATGTTCGGCACAAGGGAATGTGCTGTAGTAAAATCAAATCCGGCAGTAAATATTCAATGGCCTGTTCAAACAGGGGTGGCGGATATTTACTCCATCACTGTTAAATATTATTATCCTTACGAAAAAGAAATAAAAGGAAAACTGCAGCTTATAGGAACAGGGAGCACCATGATGCTGGATACACCGGTAAGCTTTACATTTACACGTTCGGGTAAGTGGAACCAGTTCACGGTGAATACAGGTACTATGATCAATGCCGGACATTATACTGTAAAAGTGATAATAGATGATGCTGAGGGACTTGCTGTTTCGGGTATCGAAATACAATAGAAACCCCTGTCCCCTAAAGGGGAACTTAGGTTGCAAAGTCAATACGGCAGGTAGGAGTATTATAGAAATAAGATTGATTCCCCTGGAGGAGTAAAATGTTTGTAATGTTTGTAAGTCCGATAGAACCGGGGATAAAAAAGAAGTAGTATTCCTAAACCCGTAAGGCTTCAACAATGATGAGTAATGAACAGAATGATGAAAGGTGTGATACAACTAAGCTGGTCAGTGCACAAAAGCTGGTATCATAATAATAATCGAATTTTTACAATGAAAGGATTGTTTAGTTATTTACTTTTTTGCTTGGTTGCTGTTCCCTGTTTTGCACAGCAATTAACCGTAACAAATCTACGGTGCGAATACAAGCAGGATCCAATCGGGGTAGATATGCTAAAACCCCGGTTTAGCTGGGAGTTGCGATCAAATCAGCAAAACATATTGCAAACTGCTTACCGGATTTTGGTTGCTGATGATACATCCTTATTGCAAGAAAATACAGGCAATATTTGGGATTCAAAAAAGATCAGTTCATCGGAATCTATACAGGTTAGGTATAACGGTAAGATCCTGGGATCCGCGAAGAAATATTTTTGGAAAGTGATGGTATGGGATAATAAAGGAAATATTTCTGCATGGACGACTAATGCATCCTGGCAGATGGGATTACTCAGCAAAGCAGATTGGAAAAATGCTAAATGGATCGGCCATGAGAAGATCAATGATACTTCCATTATTGCTCCGCATATTCATGGGAATGGGAAAAAAGCATGGGGCGCAAGAAGAAATATCTTACCCATGTTCCGGAAAGAATTTTCCATCAATAAAAAAATAAAAAGAGCTACCGCTTTTGTTTGCGGGCTCGGGCATTTTGAAATGAGTATTAACGGAACGAAGACCGGTGATCATTTCCTGGATCCGGGTTGGACGAATTACAGCAAACATGCATTGTATGTAAGTTTTGATATTTCCCAACAATTGAAACAAGGCAATAATGCAATCGGGATAATGCTTGGGAATGGGTTTTATTATATTCCCGGTCAGCGATACCGGAAAATGACCGGAGCTTATGGATTTCCGAAACTGATTGTAAGAACCGTTATTGAATACACAGATAGTACAACAGAGGATATCATCAGCGATGAAAAATGGAAAACTGCTTCATCGCCAATTATTTTTTCCAGCATATTTGGCGGCGAAGATTATGATGCCAACCTTGAACAACCCGGATGGAATAGGGCTTTGTTTGATGATAGCAAATGGAAAAAAGCAGTTGTGGTCACTGGCTCTCCAGTACTTCAATCGCAAACGGCGGACCCGGTGAAAATAATGGAAAAGTTTTCCGTTGCAAAAAAAATATCATTAAGGTCAGGTGTATGGATATATGATCTTGCTCAGAATTTTTCAGGTATTCCTTCTGTAATAGCTAAAGGAAATAGGGGCGATACTGTCAGGATCATTCCGGCTGAATTGATCAATGAAGATAGTTCTGCTAATCAAAAAGGTTCCGGCGGCCCGTCTTATTTTACTTATATACTCAAGGGCGAAGGATTAGAAACATGGCAACCCCGGTTTACTTACTATGGATTCCGTTATTTGCAGGTGCATTGCATACCAAAAGACAGTATTCAAAAAGCTCCTGAGCTGGTAAGTATTGAAGGATTGCATATTCGAAATGCTGCAAAGACTGTTGGAGAATTCAGTTCATCCAATCTTCTTTTCAATAAAACAAATGAACTTATTAACTGGGCCATCAAAAGCAATACAGTAAGTGTGTTCACGGATTGTCCGCATCGTGAAAAATTGGGGTGGCTCGAACAAACACATTTGATGGGAAGCAGTGTGCAATTCAATTATGATATTTCCAGCTTGTGTAAAAAGGTGATAAAAGACATGATGAGTGCACAATATGCCAATGGCATGATACCGGAAATATCACCTGAGTTTATAAAATTTACGCTGCCATTTGATGAATCACCGGAGTGGGGAAGTGCCGCCATCATTTTACCCTGGTATAATTATCAATGGTATGGGGATAAGCAAACATTGGCTGATGCATATAGGATGATGAAAAGTTATTTGATGTATTTAAAGGACAAAACAAACAGTCATATTTTATCGCATGGATTAGGTGATTGGTATGATATTGGGCCCAAACGGCCGGGAATATCTCAAATGACGAAGATGGGTGTTACTGGTACAGCTACTTATTATTACGATCTCAATATTATGGCGCAAGTGGCAAAGCTGCTGCATAAAACTTTTGACAGAAAAATGTTTTTGCGAATAGCAAATGACGTAAAAACATCGTTTAATCAACATTTTTTTGATAAACATAAATTGCAATATGACTCTGCAAGCCAAACCGCCAATGCAATGGCTTTGTATATGGGTCTGGTAAAGCCACAGTACAAAAATGCTGTAGTCGATGCATTGATAAAAGATATTCGTAGCCGCAACAATGCTTTAACTGCAGGAGATATTGGTTATCGCTATGTGTTAAAGGCATTGGAAGAAGCTGGTTGCAATGATTTGATATTTGAAATGAATAACCGTGATGATGTGCCGGGTTATGGATACCAGTTAAAACATGGTGCAACAGCATTGACAGAATCCTGGCAGGCCTATCCTTCCGTTTCTAACAATCATTTTATGCTGGGGCATTTAATGGAATGGTTTTATTCGGGACTGGTGG
>CAMLEX010000571.1 GCA_946479055.1 uncultured Bacteroidota bacterium
TAGTAAAGAGTTACTGCACCACAACCAAATGTTTTTGTTTTTAAGAGTTTAAGATTAATTCTATCCTTGACGTTTTTAAATAATGGCAACCCGCTTCCTAAAACAATTGGCTGAACGCTAAGCTGGTATTCATCAACCACGCCAAGCTGCGCTAAGGCTACTATTAAGCTCGGGCTGCCAACTAAAATGTTTTTACTCCCGCCATTGCGGGATTGCTTGAGTTCTAAAACTTCTTCTTTAATGACTTCCTTTTTCAATTTTGTATTTTTCCAATCAACATTTTTCAGCGTGCGGGAAAAAACAATCTTTGAAATATTGTCTATTAGTACTGCAAATTCATCCATTGGTTTGTTACCAGTAGGATTTTTTACGACAGATGGCCAATAACTTTCCATAAGTTGATATGTTATCCTTCCGTATATAAGAGTGCCTGCATTACATAATAGCTCATTATAATGTTGATGTATTTCTTCATCTGCAATTAATGCCGTGTGGTCGCAAAACCCGTCAAGTGTCATATTGATTGCTGCAATTAGTTTTCTCATTCTTTTCTGTTTAAATCAATTGGCAATTTTCATGTCGTCCGGTTGAAGTTTGCACAGCCGTCAAAGCATTGCGCATAACGGCTACGGCCTGGCGATGTTCTCTTAAGCTCCAATAGTACCTGTCTTAACTTTTCCAGCTCGCTTGTAATTGGCAATAATAACTCCACTTGGTGTAACAATACTCTCTATTAATGTAAATGCTGCCGGAATCGTTCCATTGTCAAAAAGCTTTTTTCCCTTACCTAAAGTCAACGGGTGAATTTTGAGTCTGAGTTCGTCTATTAGGTCGTTCTTAAGTAGCAGCTGAACGAGCCCACCGCTACCCCAAACCTGAATGTCGGAGCCTATTGAATTTTTGAGCTTTTTGATATCTGCCAGGTTTTTTATTACTACTGAGTTTTTCCACCCGGTAACTATTGGGTCCGACTTTTTCATGCTTTTGGAAAACACATATTTTGAGCCTTGATTAATACCCGGCCAAAAGTCTCCATGTTCAGGCCAGTAGCCGGCCCAAATCTCAAATGTTTTTCTGCCCAAAAGATAATCTGCAGGTTTCAGCTCTTTTTGCACCACCGTACCATAAACTTCATCAGAATATGGTGCCACCCAACCGCCATATTTGAAACCGCCTGATGTATCTTCCTTAGGTCCCCCGGGCGCCTGCATGACTCCATCCAATGTGATCATTGATAAAACAATTATTTTTCTCATATAATTTATTCTTTAGAAAACTTCTTCAACATTGATTTTGTTACGATACAAATCTCGCCAATAAAGATCGTGCTATTGCAGTGTAAATGCGCCAATCTTAGTGGCTGAATACGACAGGTATTGATAGTCCTGCGTAGACAGGTGGAGTTGTCGCTATAGCATGACCGCTAACGCATTGATTGCTGTTATTACCTGTAATATGTAAAAAATTGCAGCGTCGAAAATTAAGCAGTTGATATTATACATTTTGGATTGTCGTCAGGACATTCCACCCTGCAGGTAAACTGTGATTGGAACCTATCGGCATGTAAATTGCGAGGCTGTATACTTCGCATGGCAGTGTGATCCTTAGTTCGCATAGCAGAAAAATCATGCTATGCATTCGTTCTTGTTCTTCAGGCATTAATGCTTTGAATGTGTAAAAGAACCTTGTCTGGCCTCAAAGTAAGCAAAGGCTTCATTTCCGGTATTTGTCCTGTTGAGTTAATTCGGAACTTCTTTAAAAACGAAAAAATAAAAAATGACATTTCAACCACTGCAAAATTATTGCCGATACACATTCTCGGTCCTGCTCCAAATGGAAAATAATTTTTTGATCTCACAACTTTGGTATCAGTAATAAATCGTTCGGGTTTAAATTTCAGTTCTTCCTTCCAAAGACTTTTATCTCTGTGCAATCCAAAAAAGAAAGGTATGATAATGGTATTTTTAGGAAATGAAAACGCCTCAAACTCATCGCCTTCTATTGCAACCCGTTCTGTCATCCATGCGGCAGGGTACAAACGCATGGCTTCGTCTATTGTTGCTTTAAGATATTCATTATTCAAACATTCATATATATTGCTTTCGTCAAATGAAGCCGTTAATTTTTGAAGGACTTCTTTATTGGCAGAAAGCAAGTATAACAGCCACGAAAGGGTGTTTGCCGTAGTTTCATGTCCTGCAAAAATAAGAATCACGACTTCATCTACAATCTGCCCGTTAGTCATCGCTTCGCCTGTATCTTCATATTTACTTTTTAAAAGCATATCCAACAAATCAGTATAACTTTCATCGCTTGCTTTTCGTTCATTAATTATTCCTGTAAAAATCTCTCTTAACCTTTTTGATTTTTTAAGTTGACTATTTTTTGTCCCTGTAAATGGATAAAACAACCTTCGGAATGGTTGGTTTATATCTGTGATCAGAAAGTCCTGGAGTTCTGTAAAAATCTGGCTAAGTTCTTCCATTATCCGGGAAGATAACTTTATGTCAAATAGCGATTGTATTAAAACATTAAATGAAAGTTGGCGAACTACCGGATAAATATCAACGCTTTCACCAGTTGGAAATTTTAAGAGAAATTCATCAATGGACCTGATGATTATACCGTACAAGCCCTGCAGCTTCTCCCGGTGAAATGCTGGTTGTATTAACCGTCTTTGTCTTAGCCAGTAATCACCATTTGAAAAAAGCAGCCCTTTGCCAAAGAGTTTAACCGCCTGTTCTGTAGATAATTCTGATTTCTTATAGTTTCTGTGATTTTCTTTTAAAACGTAGTTAATGAAGTTTGGATTTTGTGTTAGAATGATCTTTCTGTTGGTATGCAATGCTGCTGAATAAGTGCCTGAAAAGGCGTCCATACTTTTTGAAATAAATTTTATCGGGTTATTTAGAAACTCGCTTGAGTTTAGCATTGTCTGAAATAAGGAATATCCAACAGGCAGATTGTACTTTTTCTTTTTGATATCCATTTTCAAATTTAAGTATTGTGCCCAGACTGTTTATAAAATTTGTCACTTTACAAATTGCAGGGCATGCCCGTAGCTTGACGCACAGCATGTCGATTAATGTTAGAAGCGACAAATACAAAATTGCACCATTGAAAATTAAGTTGATGTAATACATTTTGGATTGTCGTTAGGATAATCCACCCTGCAATAAAGTATGATTGGAATCCATCAGCATATAAACTGCGAAGTTGGCAGCTTCAGAGCGGACTGTATATTTCATACAAGATACGGCTGGCCCATACGAAAGAGTCCATTCCTGTGTCCCGCAACCTGAACATGATTTTTCGGATAAATTATTGGAGATAAGAAATAACACAGAGTTTATTTCCTGATGAGTGCTGGTAATGGTATTTGAGGAATTTATTTTCACATTTAGCTCAATCGTCGATTGCCTCAATACCAAGTTGATTAAGTCGCTCAAGGTGCTCCTTCATAACCTTGAGCTGTTCTGGAGAGTGTCCCTGCCAATCTGTGATCTCACCAGCAACCCGAAGGGGGTTCTGAGAACGGTATGACCTTGTTGGATTTCCAGGGTACTTCTTGTCCGTCAAATTGGGGTCATCTTCAATCGGACCCGTCGGCTCTACTATATAAATTCTGCCGGGTCCTTCGCCCAGAGAAAGTTCAGCTCCCCAAATAGCAGCATCCAGGGTAGCGGTTAGATAGACATAAGACGCCTTCTTCATCTTACCGTAGTTTGAATAAAAGCCGGGTTCAACCAGGTCTCCCTGCTTCAGATCGGCCTTAGTGCCATGATAGAATCGCTGTGAATCCAGGTCATGGGCAGACTCTGTTGACTTGTCCTCACTTCTGTTTGTTTTCATCGTGGCTATAGGTTTGTGAATGTCTTAATAATCGATAATCATAATACGCTATTTGTTCAGAATGAAAATTCTATTAGCGGAATAG
>CAMLEX010000572.1 GCA_946479055.1 uncultured Bacteroidota bacterium
ATGGCCAATCAACCCCATATATTGCCCGATGAAAAAAATCTTTTTGCCCGCTCTGCTCAGGGTGATCAGGCTGCCTTTACAGCCATCTTCGATCATTACATGCCCCGCATCTATGGCTATATTTTAAAATATACCAAATCAGAAACCTCAGCGCAAGATATCACACAGGACGTATTTGCAAAGCTTTGGGAAAAACGCCAGGACCTTGCCACTATAGAAAGCCATGCTTCTTATATCTTCACCGCAGCCTTCCGTACTTCTATTAATCACTTTAAGAAAGAAGCCAGGGAGACACGGCTCATTAAAGAATATCACCAGCAAACCGGCGATGAGGTAAACGATATTGAAGATTCAATCAGCTTCAAAGAAAGCAATCATTTGCTTCAATTGGCTATTGATCAAATGCCGCCGCAGCGCCAGCTCATCTACAAACTCAATAAAGAAGATGGCCTTTCATATGATGAGATAGCAGAGAAGTTAAATATCTCGCGAAATACTGTTAAGAATACAATTGCTGAGGCAACAGCCTTTGTAAGGAAATTTATTAGTGAGAATGCTGTGGCGTTTTTTGCCTTCTTTATTTTTAAATAGCCGACTTCGCATCACTATGTTTAAAGCCTCCGGCTTCTTCCTCTCGTCTATTCAATATGCAAAGCAACCCTGGGCTACACTCACAGCTCTTTGTCACTCGTCGCTTCCTGGAAAAAGATAAAGAAGAGGGATTGATATATGAGCTGTATGATGAAGTGAGAGTCTGTAATTTTCATTTGCCCATTAATTTTTTGTAGAAAACTTATAAATACTCATTGAATGATATTTTTCTCCCGGTTTTAGGACAGTTGATGGAAATTCCTGCTTATTCGGACTATCCGGAAAATGCTGCGTCTCTAAACAAAATGCCGTTCTGAAACCATCGTTTCCTTTTCTTAATTTGTTTTTGCTCTGCATAAAATTGCCTGAGTAGAATTGTAAGCCCGGCTCCTCAGTCCATACTTCCATTACAATCCCACTTTTGTCGCCGGTTGCAATGGCCGCCCGTTTCATTCCCGTTCCGTTCAACACATAATTATGATCATAACCTTTCCCATTTTTTAACTGCTTGTCATCCACTTCAATGCTTTTTCCGATAGCTATTGGCGTTCTGAAATCTAAAGGAGTTCCCGCAACAGGTTCGATCTTTCCTGTGGGAATTAATGTTGAATCTACCGGAGTATAATTGTCAGCATTTATTTGAAGCAAATGATCATTGATGGTTCCGGTTCCCTCACCATTCAGATTGAAGAACGCATGATTCGTTAAATTCACTACAGTTGGTTTATCCGTTGTTGCTTCATACTCCATCCGCAGTTCATTCTCAGCTGTCAGTGTATAAATAACCTTTACATTCAAATTACCCGGAAAACCTTCCTCACCATCGCTTGATACATAACTTAGTTCCAGTGTTGAGTCATTCAATTGCTTTGCATCCCAAACTTTATACTGAAATCCATTCTTCCCTCCATGCAAACTATTTATGCCATTGTTAACGGATACCTCGTATTCCCTTCCTAAAAGAAAAAACTTTCCGTTCGCAATCCGGTTTCCATACCTCCCGATTGTTGCTCCAAAATACGGTTCGGTCGATACAGCGTATTGCTGCGCGCTGTCAAACCCAACCACTACATTCAACAGTTCGCCATTTTTATCCGGCACATACAAACTCACCAAACGGCCGCCATAGTTTGTAAAAAAAGCCATAGCCCCTTTCTTGTTTTTCAAAGAGTACAGATCAGTTCGTTTTCCATCTATTACTTTTTGAAAATTATTTTTGTCAGGCAATACAATTCCTTTCTCTTGTGTTGTAGCCTTTTCATTATTACAACTCGTTGAAATTATTACCATCGCTATTGCTATTAAATATTTCATCTCTACGATCAATTGTTTCTTATTTTATAGTTACACGAATAAATCCGCTGATCGAAATCAATTCATCCCTCAGCCTGTTCATTCTTTCATTGCTAATCGTCCGGCAACGAAATTTCATTTCCACTACGTCACTTCCCACATTACTCTGATTTATTTCCACCGGTCCGGCAAACTGCAATTGAAAACAAACATTCAGAACATTGCTGATCGCTCCATCCACATCTCTTATCAGTGCTGTCAATACATAATCATCGGGTTTCCTTTCAGCAATTTCTTTCCCCGGCCCACACGATGCCACTGCGAGCATCCCCACTAATATGAAATAGTGAAACACTTTCATACTCTTCGATTATTAGGCTTTGTATGTTTGTCAAGCCCCCTCTTTCGGAGGGGGACTTAGGGGGAGGCCTGGGCCCTAACGGTCGTTATTCACCCTGAACACGGAAAGTCCAGTTCCGTTCTGTCTTATCACCAATGTAATATTCGCAAACCTGGGCACCTGTGCTGCACTTAGTGTAAACGTTGCGAGCGGCGGTAACGGATCTGCGCAAGCTGCATCTCTCAACTGAAAAGTATATGTGCTGTTGTACAAACCGGGAAAGGATTTGAATTCTGTGTATTGTTTATATGCCAGATCACTTACTTCATTTACGGTTGTTGATGTTGATAAGGTGATACTAAGCGGCGTGCTGGCGGGCGCAAGATTTATAAATCTTATACCTGCAGTGCTATCAGTTCTGTACGGGATGGTTTCTTTGATTACGATTCCCTCAGGAGCCAGTGTATCTCCACAAAGGAATAAGGAATAGATTTCACCTTGTGAAGCTGCAAATTTGTTATTGCTGTAATATGGTTTTAAAGAATCGGCTGATGGATAAATGTAAAGATTATTATCACCTGCAACAAGACCAAACTGGGTGTAGTTATTATTTGAGATTGTGGTAGTTCTGCTGCCAAACTTTGCAGTGGTGCCACTGACTACTGCATTGGTTACATTTAATGATGCAAGTGGGGTTAATTCTACTTCATCCTTTTTGCAAGAGGAAAAACTCACTATGCTAATCACAATAATCAGTGCAATCTGTGGTGTTAGTTGGTTGAGATATTTCATATTTGTTGTTTTTTAATTTATTGCGTTATTCTCTTTTAAAGTCCCTTCCGCGGGATTTAGGGTGCCTCACAACTTCTCCTCTAGCATCTTCTTCTCGTCCGCCTTTATATATGCCCCATACTTCTCCAAATACTCTTTTGCCACCGGTTTAAAGTTTGTCCAGTCCTGCTGATTCATCGTATGAATCGTCTTCGCCCTCAAGAATATTTCTTCTCCTGGTAGCCCATATATTTTCACTTTTTCAAACACTTCATCCCAGTTGGGCTTTGCCTGCGCACTCGACACATAGCCCGCTATCACATCCTGATAAATAATATTCATCAGCTTTACATGCAATGATCTTTGTTCCTTACCATTAATATCTTTCAACCGATCCATCAACAACATAAATGCAGGATCAGTTACTTTTTTTGTAATGCCTTCCATAAAAGAAATATCATCAGCACTATAAGGTTTTTTCAGTGTTAAAATATATTCGCTGCCAAAACGATTCTTTCCTGCTGCATCATTGGTCTGACCAGCCATCATTGCAAGTGTCTTTAAAAACGAAACCTCCCTTTTACCATTGAGATATTGCTGCATCATGCTTGCATAAACCTGCGCCGGTTCAGTGAGATCAGCATTTTTTGCTGTTACTTCCGGAACAGAGCCTATGCTTTTATTTATCGGCGCATGTATCTTTCGTAATTCTTCAAATGGTATCTTGATTACCTCCCGATCATAAGTCATCAATCCATTTTGTTCGCCTTCTACATCAAATGGCTGTGTATATATAGAGGCGGATAACCCTTCTTTCTCCAGTAGCTGCAAATGCTGGTTCATAACCTGGTATTTTGCTTTAAGTGCTGCAGGTGTTACATTAATATAACCCCAGGCACTGTTTACGTTCCATTGATGACCGGGAATAAATACGCCAATGC
>CAMLEX010000573.1 GCA_946479055.1 uncultured Bacteroidota bacterium
GCTGGTAGGCCCCATAAGCCGCATAAGTTCAGTTTTTTTAAACCCAGCCTGTTTGGTCCAACCATCAAAATCAATCATTGTATAATCAAAGGCATCTCCATTTTCTATCAGCATATTCAGGCTCATCAATAAACCAAATGTATTTTGTCTTCTGTCATTATCAATAATGTTCTCAATCACAATAAATACACCATCCGCCGGAAGAGCATCAAATACTTTTTTGATCAATGCTTTTTTATTGTCCTCATTCATCCCATGTAAAATATTTCCCATGGTGATGACCTCTGCTCCAGGGATAGAGTCTTCCAAAAAATTATTAGCCTGAAATTTTATGCGGTCGCTGAGATTGAATTGAGCAATCTTTTCTTTGGCAAGCGTTTCTACCTGTTTTAGATCAGTAGTTACGCATTGTATACCCGGATGGTTCAAAGCTACCTGGATGCTAAGCCAACCATCCGCACCGCCAATGTCACACATCGTTTTATAATCACTGAAATTAAATTGATGTACAAGGCTCATGAAATTTCCCATTTGTATACCACTCATGGCATCAATAAACTCTTTCATTTTCTCTGGCGTCTCATATATACTTGCAAACCCTGAGTCTACCAATGAGCCTTTTGCCTCATTTTGTGGTTGTCCGCTGAGTAAGCCTTCTTCCAGTTCGCCCCAGAAACGATACAACCTGTTATTTCCCATTTGCAAAATGCCTCCGATATAAGATGGCTTATTGGTATCCAAAAAAAGATCTGTATCCTCACTATTGTAGTATACAGCTTCGTCCATTATACCTTCTCGTTGCAAAAATCCAAGTGATACAAGTGCATCCAAAAAATCATAGACATGCCTGTCCGTTGTTTTTAATTCCAGCTTTTGTTTTATTTCTTTACCGGATAATTTTTTACCCGCCAAGTGTGTGAACAAGTTGAAATGAACAGCCGCCAATAAGGTTTTGGAAGCCCAAAAACCAATGCCCACCTGCATAATATGTTCCGGTGTTAATTGTTTGCCTTGCATAAAAATTTACTTTGGTATTTGAGATTTAATATTGAAATACTGCTTTACTAACTGATTGATTTATTATTTCGGCATATTCCCTCCCAACTGTTTCATCATTTCAGCAGATGATTGTATACTGCGATGTTCTGTCATTTTACCCTCGCTGTTGAATTTAAAAATATCCACATCGTTTATCTTTATTTTTTTTCCTGCGGTTTTCATTCCCATAAAATCCGTTTTAAATGTACCCTCCCATGTTCCCCATATAGCTACATAATCGCCATCTGCGAGGGCAACCAGGTTATCTGCCTTGTAATCAGAAAATGCTTCTCTCCATTGTTTTACAAAGACTTTTATGCTATCCTTGCTGTTTACAACAGGCATACTACCATCCCCATAATCTATAGCATCGGCGGTAACATTTTGTAGTGTTTTATCAATGTCGCCTGCAATAAATGCATTTACACTGGCTAAAGCCGTTTCCTTGTTTTTTTCTTCTCTCATTTCCGTACTGTCAGTTATGGCCTGACCTGCCGTTTCATCCATTTTCTTTTCATTGTTACATGCAGCGAATAACAAGATGGGTATAACCATCGGAAAAAACATTTTTTTCATGTCAGTAGTTTTTAAGTTTTTAGAAAAATAAAACAGGATCTTATTTCAATTGGAATTACGGATCTGTTTAATCTCTACTATCCGAAGGGGTAATGGATTGGCATCAACAGCTGTAGTAAGTGTACGGAGTAGCTGATTGATAGTAACCAGGGCCATCGCTCTGGCTTTTTGCCTCAAGGCGGGAACGAATTCAGCAACACCGTATAAAGGTAATAATAAAACGGGCCAGTAATGACCGGGACCCATTACATACCAGGGCCGGATAAAACTACAATTTAATTTTTTGCTTTTGCAATACTCTTCCCCTTCCTTCCTGACAGCCTGGTAAGTGGTCATAATTTTTGATGGAGCCATCGCCACACTTACATAAATAAAATGAGAAACCTCAGCTATAGCAGCAGCATCTGCGGAAGCTTTTACGCTACGAAGATCTATTTCTTTGAACTGTTGTGCTTTTTTAGGCGAAGGATGAGAAACGCCGAGCAGTTGAATAAATACAGCTCCTTTGGGAATAAAAGATTGAAAAGAATTGGAATCAAATGGATCCGCTGCAACGATTGCCGCACCGGCAACTACTTTATGTTCACTTCCTTTACGCACCACGGCAATTACTTTATGCCCTCTTTGCAGCAGTAGTTTTGTTAATCGTTTACCGATATAACCTGTAGCTCCGGTGATGAAAACTGTTTTCATTGCGCTTTAATGGAACAATAATTACGCAATTATTTTCTATGCAGATTTCACTTAAAACAAACTTTTTCTCCTGCTTCTACCACCTAGCCCGAGTGCACCCAGCAGTGAACGTACAATAGTGTTGCCGGCAGTACGGGTCATGCTTTTTACAACGGGATCGTCAAAAAATCCTTTTTCTTTTTTCGTCTTGGTTTTTGTTTCTTTTTCTCCCTTTTCCTGTCTTTTTAACTCTTCGGTTTTTTCAGCTGCTTCATTCAATTTCTCCGTTAATATTTCATAGGCGCTTTGGCTATCTATAACCTGGTTGTATTTCGCAGCGATCTTTGATTTATTAACAATGTCATCGATTTCATCATCAGTTAAAATATCCATCCGGCTCCTGGGTGAACAAAGCATACACTGTACCAGCGGAGTAGGAATTCCTTTTTCATTCAGTATTGTTATCAATGCTTCACCAATCCCTAATTGTGTGATCAGTTCATCTGTGTCATAATATTCCGTTTCCGGGTAATTCTCTGCCGTTTGTTTAATCACTTTTCTATCGGCTGCAGTAAATGCTCTTAAAGCATGTTGCACTTTCAAACCTAATTGCGCCAATACTGATGCCGGAACATCCATCGGATTTTGTGTACAGAAATAAATTCCGATCCCTTTGGAACGGATCAACTTTATGATCGTTTCTATTTGCTGTAATAAAGCGTCGTTAGCTTCCTGGAAAATCAAATGTGCCTCATCAATGAACATGATCAGCTTGGGCTTATCGACATCACCTTCTTCCGGGCAGGTTGCATAAAGCTCTGCCAGCAGTTGCAGCATGAATGTAGAAAAAAGTTTGGGGCGATCCTGCAGGTCTGTTACCCGTACAATAGAGATCATGCCACGACCATCATCACTGATCCGCATCAGGTCATCTACTTCAAAACTTTTTTCGCCAAAAAAAATATCGGCTCCCTGTTGTTGCAATTCAATTACTTTACGCAGGATCGTTCCTGTAGATGTAGTGGAGATTTTTCCATAGATTTTTTCCAGTTCCGATTTTCCTTCATCACTTATGTATTGCAGTACTTTAATAAAATCTTTCAGATCAAGCAACGGTAGTTTGGTATCATCACAATACTTAAAGATCATTGCTACCAACCCGCCTTGCGTATCATTCAATCCCAGAATTTTTGAAAGCAATACAGGGCCAAATTCACTTACTGTGGCTTTGAGCCTCACTCCTTTCTGGTTGCTCAATGTCAACATATCAACAGGGTATGCTGCTGGTTTGTATTCAAGATTCAGTTTCTGATACCGATCTTTTATTTTATCATTCACCGTTCCTTCGGCCGCAATACCGCTCAAATCACCTTTTATATCCATCAGCAAAACCGGTATGCTTGCATCACTCAAACCTTCGGCCAGCACCTGGAGTGTTTTAGTTTTACCCGTACCTGTCGCACCCGCTATCAGGCCATGACGGTTCATTGTTTTAAACGGGATCAATATATCAGCGCCACTTACTACTTCGCCATCCAGCATTGCACATCCAATCTTAAAACTTTCACCTTTAAAAGTATATCCAGCTTTAACTGTTTCAAGAAATTTTGCCTGATCTGCCATTGAATAAAATTTGATTGAAAG
>CAMLEX010000574.1 GCA_946479055.1 uncultured Bacteroidota bacterium
CAATGGGAATTGCGATGATACCCATTTTGTTTCTGATCATTGCGGCAGTGGCGAGCCATAAATCAGGAGATAGAGATGCTGTAGTTGCTGAAAAAACATCTTCAGGATTGTTTGCACGGGTAGAGACATGGATCGGCCGGGTAGAAAATTTTATTTATGGTGGTAAGGAAGCCGATAATGATGAAATGTACCAGGTAAACCAGGCAAAGATCGCTATTGCACAAGGAGGCATATTAGGTGTTGGTCCGGGCAATAGTACAACAAGAGATTATTTACCGCAGGCATATAATGATTTCATATTTGCTATAATTATTGAGGAATATGGTTTCGTTGGTGGTGCATTCATTGTATTTATTTACCTGGTGTTTTTATACCGGTGTATACGGATATTCAAACGATGCCCGTATGCATTTGGTGCTTTCCTGGCATTGGGATTAAGTTTTACGCTGGCTATACAAGCCATAGCAAATATGGCGGTAACAGTGAATTTGTTCCCGGTAACAGGTGTGACATTGCCTTTAGTAAGTATGGGTGGAAGCAGTTTTATCTTTACCTGTTTGGCAATCGGAATTATTTTAAGTGTGGCGAGAAATGTGGAGCAGTTGGAAGGGAAAAAGGAAACGATCAATGTTCAATGATCAATGCTCAATTCTCAATGATGAAAATTGAATTTCGGTATTGAAAAATTTAAAAGTGAACAGACGCATTATAATAGCAGGTGGGGGAACAGGCGGACATATTTTTCCGGCAATAGCTATTGCCAATGCATTGAATAAAATAGATGAGAGTATTGAGATATTATTTGTTGGTGCGAAAGGAAAAATGGAAATGGAGAAAGTGCCGCAGGCAGGATATAAAATAGAAGGGCTTGATATCGCAGGATTCAACCGCAGTTCTTTGATAAAAAATATTGGCTTGCCTTTTAAATTGATCAAAAGCTTTTTCCAGGTAAGAAAAATTGTAAACCAGCATAAGCCGGATGCAATCGTCGGGGTTGGCGGTTATTCCAGTTTTCCTGTATTACGTTTTGCACAGGCTAAAGGGATTCCAACTTTTATACATGAGTCTAATTCTTTTGCAGGTAAATCCAATATTATGTTGGGTAAGAAGGCTACAAAAGTTTTTACGGGGACTGATGGGATGGGAAAATTTTTTCCAAAAGAAAAGATCATGGTGACAGGAAATCCCGTTCGGTTAGCAATAGCACAAGCAGGAGTTTCTCAATCAGAAGGAATAAAATTCTTTGGCCTGGATGAAAATAAGAAAACAGTTTTAATTGTAGGCGGCAGTCTCGGAGCAAAAACAATTAATGAAGCAATTGATAAACATTTAGATGAATTATTGAATGCCGGGTTACAATTGATCTGGCAAACCGGAAAACCTTATGCTGCGAAAGCAAAAGAACATACAGCAGGAAAAGCATCAGTCTGGGTGAATGAATTTATTACGCAAATGGAATATGCTTATGCTGCGGCTGATATAGTGGTGGCCCGTGCCGGCGCCATGACCGTAGCTGAATTATGTGTTGTTAAAAAGCCCGTTTTATTCGTACCCTATCCATTTGCTGCAGAAGACCACCAGACTGCAAATGCATTACAACTGGTGAACAGAAACGCAGCAATGATGATCAAAGATGATGAAGCGTCGGATAAGCTGGTGCCGATGACTATTGAACTTGCAAAAAATGAAAGCCGCCAGCTGGAAATGAAAACTAATATTTCTGCATTAGCCGTTATTGATGCAGATAAAAAAATTGCTAATGAAATTTTAAAAGCTATTCGGTAGGATGATGAAGTGGTTCCCTCTCCGAAGGAGAGGGACGGAAGGGTGAGGTTGATGCTGACAAAATAATAGCTAACGAAATATTGAAACTGATTAAAGAATGAGCAAAGAAACCGATACTGTCCTTATGAACACTCCCTTTAAAGGGGTTGATAAAATCCGTGAAGTCTATTTTATCGGTATTGGTGGAATTGGTATGAGCGCTGTAGCCAGGTTTTTTCATGCCAAAGGAGTAAAAGTAAGTGGGTATGATAAAACATCCACGGTGTTGACAAAAGAATTAGAAGCAAGTGGTATTGCGATCCATTATGAAGAGAATGTTGAGCTGATTCCGAAAGATGCACAATTAGTAGTGTACACACCTGCCATACCGAAAGATCACAAAGAGTTGGTGTATTATCAACAGCATGGTAATAAAGTGGTAAAAAGAAGTGATGTGTTGCAATTGATATCGGAAGGTTCTTTTAATATCTGCATTGCAGGCACACATGGTAAGACAACGATTACTACGATGGTTGCGCATTTGCTGAGGGATACAGGATTTGGATGCAATGCCTTTTTAGGAGGAATATCCGTGAATTACGGAACGAATTTCTGGAGTGATCCGAAAAATGTTTGTGTAATAGAAGCGGATGAATATGACAGAAGTTTTTTGAAATTAAGCCCGGATATAGCCATCATCACAGCGATGGATGCTGATCACTTGGATATATATGGCACAGCAGAGTCAGTGGAGCAGGCTTTTATTGATTTCAGTAAAAAAGTAAAACCGGGTGGTTTGCTGATCCGTCAATTTGGTTTGAAAAGAGGAAAAGAATTATCCGCAGACAGACAGCTTACCTACAGTTTACAAAATAATGCGGCCGATGTATATGCAACGAATATCCGGATGATGAATGGGAGTTATGAGTTTGATGTGGTGTTGAAGGATAACATGCTTGACAACGTAGTGCTGAACATGGGGGGAATGCATAATGTCGAAAATGTAATTGCAGCGATAGCAGCAGCCAGTTCTTTGGGAATAGAAAATGATAAGATAAGGACAGCAGTGGAATCATTCAGGGGTGTGAAAAGAAGATTTGAGTATATCATCAAAACTCAACACCTTGTTTTTATCGATGATTATGCGCATCACCCTGAGGAATTGCGGGCTTTGATCAATGGAGCAAAGACATTATTTACACAAAGAAAATGCACCGTGATATTTCAGCCTCACCTGTACACAAGAACAAGAGACTTTGCAGATGGATTTGCGGAAGTATTGGATATGGCCGATGAAGTGATCCTGTTGTCCATTTACCCGGCAAGGGAATTACCGATAGAAGGAGTAACGAGCCAGGTACTATTAGATAAAATGAAAAATAAGAACAAAAGTATAAAGACAAAAGAGGCAGTATTGGATTGGATAAAGAATGATTACGCTGGAAATATAGATAAGGAGTTTGGAAATATATTGATAACAGCGGGAGCTGGTGATATAGATACGGTGGTAGAGAAAATCAGAACTGTGATTGGAATTTAAAAAATAACTGGGGATAATCTGGGCAAGGCAGGCAAGCCGCGGAGGGGCGGCATGTTAATAATAGAAAAGAAATTAAAATAAACAGAGCTCCGTAGAGCTTGTCCCGCAGAGGCGGGAAGCGAAATGTTAAAGAATAATAGCGAGATAATAGAAGTGAATACAAAAAAGACGATACGGAAAATTTTATTTGTTGCCATGTGGTTTGCGATTGGCGGCGGTATGCTTGTGTTGCTGATAGCAGCCATGGGTAAGCAAAAAAAGAATACCTGTAAAGATTATTCCATTACGATAAAAGGTGGGGAAGAGAAAGATTTTTTCCTTAGCAAAGCGGATGTGATGAAGGTATTGAAAGCTGCAACAAAAGGAAATATTAAAGGTCAGCCAAAGGCTTCTTTCAATCTGCAACAAATGGAAAACCTGCTGGAAGAAAATGTATGGATAAAAGATGCTCAGCTTTACTTTGATAACAAAGATGTATTGCATGTATCTGTTGTGGAAAGAAAACCGGTTGCAAGGATATTTACTAACAGTGGAAAATCTTTTTACATAGATGAAAATGAAAAAGGAATTCCATTGTCTGAAAACCTGAGTATAAAAGTTCCTGTATTTACAGGTGT
>CAMLEX010000575.1 GCA_946479055.1 uncultured Bacteroidota bacterium
GTATGGCGCTAAAGGCAAAAGAACAATTCCCTGAAATTGATTTTTCCCGTTCTATTATGATCGGTAATAATATCAGCGATATGCAATTTGGCCGCAATGCAGGTATGTACACTGTTTTCCTTAAAACTACCATACCTGATATTGTTCTCCCCAATCCTGATATTGACCTGGCTCTTAACGCACTAACCGATTTTGCCAAAGCTTTATGATCTTTCGTAAAATTTTACACGCATTTTGCCGTTATCTGCCATCGGCTGCGTTAAAAAATTAACTTATATAAAAAAGAAGGCTTAACCAGCCATCTGGATTAAGACTATAATTTTGGGATTACTAAATTTTATTTCTGTGAAATCAACCACGATCAAGGCATTACTGGCAATTGGATTGGCTTTTTTCTTTTTCCTAACCGGGTATTCACAAACAATATCGGCAGCCGATAAGAAAAAATTAAAAGCAAAAGAAGATACGCTGCAGCAATATGCCCGCAATCTTATCACCGATACATTGACAGCAGACCGCATGATCTCCGACAGTATTTTCACCCGCACATTGGTCAGGGCTTTGCAAATAAAAAATTCATTTTATTATCCCTTTGATTCTGTACAAGGCATTTCAAAATTATATGCCCCCGATAGCACTTTCAGGATATTTACCTGGGGAATGCAGTTTGATGAATATTATTCGCGGCAAAAAGGGGCTATTCAATTGCGTACTAGGGATGGCTCATTAAAACTGATACCACTAAGAGATGTTTCTGAATTTACTGATAATGCGATGGACTCTGTCCGTGGTAAGGGCAACTGGATTGGCGCCATTTATTATAACATCATAAAAACACAATACAAAGGAAAGAGTTTTTACACCTTGTTTGGTATTGATTATAACAGTATACGAAGTACCAAAAAATGGATAGAAGTACTCAGTTTCAATGAAAAAAATGAAGCTGTATTTGGCGGTCCTGTTTTTAGTTTTGAAAATGACAGCATTCCCAAAAAGACGCAATATCGTTTTGGCCTCGAATTTAAAAAAGATGCAAGAGTATTGGTTAATTACATTGACGACCTGCAGATGATATTAGTAGATCATCTTGTTTCAGAAAATGATGAACCAGAAAATGCATGGACCATGATACCGGATGGCGACAATGAAGCCTTTAAATGGGAAAATGGCAAATGGGTACATGTAGATAAAGCCTTTGATTACAAAATTGACATGAACGGTGTTGACCCTTATGTCGGTAAGCCCCCTGTTGGCGAACCAATCCTGGATAATAAAGGAAATAAAAACGAAAAGAAACTCCAGGAAAAATCAGATAAGAATAAAGGGAAAGAAGATAGAAAGGACATTATAAATTAGGTAAATAATAGATAGGATTAACATTGAAAAACATCAGATTTGATTGCCCATAAAATAAATTCTGGCTGAAAAAAATCTAACATTACAAAAAATTAAGGCAAAACCCTTAGCGAACTATAAATAAGCAAGCAAATCCTTTCTCCTTAATGATAAAAATCGATCATTTTGCTTCTATTCTAATTAAAAATGCGTTTATTTTGATTCCTTATATTCAAAACATTAACAATTAGAAATTTTTATGACCTTAGCCACCCGAACTAGCCGTACTCTGCCTCTTCTTTCTGTATTTCTTTTACTCCTGATAAGTTGCACAAAAGATGACGATATTCAACTGAATAAAGTACCTGTAGCTGATGCCGGGGCATCCAAAACCATTTCTCTTCCCACAGATTCGGAAACTCTTACAGGGACTGGAACGGATAGTGATGGAGAAATTGTCGCTTATTTGTGGAGCCAGGTTTCAGGACCCGCCGCAACTACAATTGTCAACCCGGGTTCCCCATCAACTCTTATAAAGGGCTTTGTGGAAGGTAACTATGTATTTCAATTAATGGTTACAGACAATGAAGGCGCAACAGGAGTGGATACCACTACAATTGTTGTTAGTCCTGCGCCTATTAAAACACTTACACTACAACCATCAAATAATCCCTTCGAATTTGAAGTTGCCAATTATAGTGGCCAGGATCAGAGCTATTCTGGCGCCCAGGATATCCCCGTGGAGGCATGGACAAATGGTGGTTTACCTTTGACTATAAGAGAAGTTATTAAGTTTGATTTAAGCAGCATTCCAAGCAACTCAACTATCGTTAGTGCTAACCTGTATTTATATTCCTACCCCACTCCTACACCGAATGGTAATTTCACAAATGCAAATTATGGCACTAATAATACATTGCTTGTACAGCAGGTTACTTCAGACTGGTCTGCTGCTACTATCGGTTGGTTTAATCAACCTACTTATTCAACTACTAACCAGGTAATTGTTTCATCTACAACTCAGTCGACTCTTGATTTAGATCTCAATGTAAGCAGTATTGTAAGCTCAATGGTCACCGGCAATACCAACTACGGCTTCTTACTAAAATTACAGAATGAGGTTACTTATACCAGCAGAATATTTGTATCAAGCTACAATACTACTCATCCAACTAAACACCCCAAACTTGTGGTAGTATATAAATAAATATCTAACCTTATTTATTTAATACAAAAAAAAGGCGCAAAGAGTTTAAACCCTTTGCGCCTTTGTATTTTATCTCTGCGTTCTTTGCGTGAAATCAATCGTCGAGTTTCAAAACTGCGAGAAACGCCTCCTGCGGCACTTCCACATTTCCTATCTGCCTCATCCGCTTCTTCCCTTCTTTCTGTTTTTCCAACAGCTTACGTTTACGGCTGATATCACCACCATAACATTTAGCTGTTACATCTTTCCGCATTGCCGAGATCGTTTCCCTGGCCACTACTTTAGCGCCGATAGCTGCCTGTATAGCTATCTGGAATTGCTGACGTGGCAATAACTCTTTTAGTTTCTCACAAAGTTTTCTTCCAAACTCCTGCGCCCTGCCTCTATGTATCAATGCACTTAAAGCATCCACTTTATCACCGTTCAGCAGGATATCCATTTTTGCAATATCACTATCGCGGTAACCGATGGGATGATAATCAAACGAAGCATAACCTCTTGTCTGCGATTTCAGCTTATCATAAAAATCAAATACAATCTCCGTCAATGGCATTTCAAAGATCAGCTCAACCCTTGTCGTAGTCAGATAACTTTGATTCACCAGTATACCCCGTTTCCCCAAACACAGTGTCATGATATTACCGATATAATCCGGCTTGGTAATGATCTGTGCTTTGATAAAAGGTTCTTCTATTCTTTCTGTTCTTACAGGATCAGGAAATTCTGTAGGGTTATTGACAATGATCCTCTCTCCTTTCGTAGTATGTGCAATAAAGCTTACGTTTGGAACTGTAGTGATCACTGTCTGATCAAACTCTCTTTCCAAGCGTTCCTGGATGATCTCCATGTGCAGCATACCGAGGAAGCCACAACGAAAACCAAAACCCAAAGCCTGCGATGTTTCCAATTCATACGTCAATGATGCATCGTTCAATTGCAACTTATCCATACAATCACGCAACTCTTCAAACTCATCGGTATTCACCGGGAAGATGCCCGCAAATACCATCGGCTTTACTTCCTGGAAACCTTTGATGATCTCCTGTGTAGGATTAACAGTAGTAGTAATGGTATCACCCACTTTTACTTCCTTCGCATTTTTGATACCTGTAATCAGGTAACCCACATCGCCGCAGGTTACTTGTTTCTTCTCCGTCATTTTCAATTTCAGTATTCCCACTTCATCCGCTTCATATTCCTGGCCGGTGGATACAAATTTTACTTTATCACCTTTCTTTATCGAACCATTAACGATCCGGAAATAAACAATGATACCGCGGAAACTATTAAACACACTGTCAAAGATCAAAGCCTGCAATGGTGCATCCGGTTTTCCTTTTGGCGCAGGAATTTTATTCACAATAGCATCCAGTATT
>CAMLEX010000576.1 GCA_946479055.1 uncultured Bacteroidota bacterium
GCTGTACATACCCCCACCTGGTATAGTTTTGAAGATTCATACCGGGCAACGATGGCGGTGAACACGGAAAATTACCGTACCAATCCCGGAACAGAAACTGTTACGTCTGATGTTTTTAACGATGGCCGACCTCCTGCCTATAAATATGAGTTGATTACTCCATGGAAATTTATGCTGAGTGGTTCTTATGTATTAAGAGAAGCCGAAGACGTAAGGCAACAAAAGGGATTTATTACCGCTGATGTGGAATACGCCACTTATAAATCCAATAAATTCAGAAATGCTGAGGATTATGATGATAATGGTTATTATGATGGGCTGAATGCTACAATCAAAGATTATTATAAAGGAGCTTTCAACTTCCGTGTAGGTGGCGAATTAAAATTTACAACATTTATGACACGATTGGGCTTTGCGTATTATGGCAGCCCTTATTCTGATAAAGAATTAAAAGCAAATAAAATGTTTATCAGTGGGGGGCTTGGCTACCGCAATGCAGGTATTTTCATTGACCTTACTTATGTCCATGGATTGCAAAAAGACGTGAACTTTCCTTATCGCTTACCTGACAAGGCTAATACTTTTGCTAATACAAAAGGCGGTGGTGGAAATGTGATGCTGACGTTTGGGTTTAAGATTTAGGAAAGAATTGACGGAGGAAAAGAGAAAAAGAGTATAGTTGAAAATTTTCTAAGAACGGGAATGAGCAAACACAGGTTGTCTTTTATTTCTTTGACCACTTAGCTCATTCATATCTCCCGTCCCCGGTTATTCCTGCTCAGCAATGAAAATCGGCATTTGCTTCGTTGCCGAATCTTCAAATTATAACGTTCCCAAGTTTTGAAAGGTGTGGAAGCTCGGCGCCGAATTAGTTTTGAGTTTATTATCCACGTAGTTTTACAAAAATAAACACCGGTTAAACACTTTTTTTTTAACAACCTGAAATATAGTAAGGAAAAATCTTATTTTTCTGAAAGTTTGTATGACTTGATTGCAGTTATAAAAGCTTTATTTTTAATAAGTAACATCCAATTTTTAATAATAATCAAAAATCAACCGTTATGAAACAAAAGATCTTTGCGATGCCCTATTATCTGGTAATAGCAGTAATTATGCTACTGGCTTCTTGTAAAAAGGGAGATACAGGTCCCGCAGGTGCTACCGGCGCAACAGGACCTGCAGGCACAACAGGACCCGCTGGTACTGCCAATGTTATTTATTCAGAATGGCTTAATGTGGCTTATAATGCTGACACTGCTTCAAATGGTGATACTCTAAGTTTTTTTGCTAATATTCCGGCGCCCAAACTTGTCGATTCAATTTTATCAAAAGGGGAAATAAAAGTGTATTTCAATTACGGTACACCTACCCAGCCCGATGTGGTGCCCCTTCCATACTTCGATCCTATTTATTTTAATCCGGCACTAGCGCTAAACCCGGATTTTCTTCCAGGAATGATTGTTCTATCATCAAATTATAACATGGGAACATTTGACGAAAATGGAGCGAAACGTTTCCAGTACAGGTATATTCTAATACCAGGCGGTACTGCTGGAAGAGCAGCCCCTGGAGGAAAAACAATTGATTGGAATAATTACAAAGAAGTACAAGCGTATTTAGGGTTAAAAGACTAATTGATCTTTTCAAAATACTATTTTACCTTTCAATAATAATAAAGCCGGTCTCATTGACCGGCTTTGTTGTAATACGACTTCTAACCCTTCCATTTCTCTTCCATCAATCAAACGATTTTTATTAAATGTATAAGGGCGATTCCATGGAAAACCCGCAGCTTATCAAAAAGGGCTGGTTAATTTACTGTTTTTTCCAGCCATTGGAGAATAGCTGCATCCGGCATGAACCATACGATCTCTTTATCTTTTTTGAACCAGGTCATCTGGCGTTTGGCATATTGCCGGGTATGAATTTTTATTTCTTCAACTGCTTTCGCTACTGTTTTTTTATTTTCTAGAAAATCAAATAATTCTGCGTAGCCGACAGTTTGCAGTGCATTCAGATGTTTATAAGGCAACAGTTTTTTTACTTCGTCCAGTAAACCATTAGTCATCATTTTATCTACCCGGTCGTTGATCCGTTGTTGAAGTTCTTCCCTGGGCAACTCCAGCCCTACTTTTATTATAGCAAAATTTCTTTGTGTTTTTTCTCCTTTTCGGAAATACAAAATAGAATGACCGGTTGCTTCCATCACTTCCAATGCACGCATCATTCTTTGTGGGTTTTCAATTTCTCCTTTTTTATAAAATTCCGGATCTTTTTCTTTTATTTGTTTTTGCAACCAACCCAATCCTTCCAGTTCGTACTTCGTAATTATTCTGCTTCGTACTGGTGGCGGCACTTCCGGTATTTCATCCAACCCTTCACAAAAAGCCTTGATATAAAGCCCTGTACCTCCCGTCATCACCACCACATCATGCTTTTGAAACAATTCTTCTGTTTTCTTCAACGCATATTGTTCAAATGTAGCTGCAGTTACTTCGTCCTGTATACTATGCGAAGCAATAAAATGATGTGGCACCTGTTGCAATTCTTCCATTGAAGGTCTTGCAACACCAATGTTCATTTCCTTAAAACATTGACGGCTATCCGCGGAAATAATTTCTGCCTGAAAATGTTTTGCTACATCAATAGCAACAGCGGTTTTTCCGACTGCCGTCGGACCTGCGATAATAATAACTGTTTTGTTGGGAGATAATTTCAAGAAATGTTCAATGTTCAATGTTCAATTACCACTTCTCAATGAACCTGATACTATGGCTATTGGATATCCATCGATGAACTCAGGAGTATTAAGTATTGAGCATTGAACATTATTATTTGTAAAAGCTGATCAATTTAAAACAATATTACACTTCCTCACTTTCTTCTTCCGCTGTACCATCATCCGCTGTTGTTCCAAGATCCTCTCCATCTTCATCTTTTTCTGCAAATCCATCCACTCCCTGGGTCAGATCATATTTTTCTTCCACATCAGCAAATTTTTCGCCCAGCAATCCTTTGGTTCCGTATTGACTGGGAGCTATTCCTTCGGTACGAACGGTAGATGGATAACTGACCCTTGCACTTTCCTCTTTTGATACATTGATCAACTCAACCAGGAATGTCCAATTTTTATTAAAATCATACCAATAAATAAATTTCTGATTTGGATCTTTAATTTCAGAGCCGATAGTGGTATCCGCCATCAATAAGGGCTCCGCCTTATATTCCTTATCATATTTTTCAAGGCTTATCTCACGGCCTCTCTGCCAATGATCATTACTGCGGAAAAAAGTAGCCTTATGTTTATTATCAAATTCGTAAGCCTTCAATATTGCATCGTGAAGATCACGAAAAGATTGGGTGTGCCGTATAACTACGTCGCGGTATACACTTTCATCTTCTTCAAAATAAATTCTGAATTTTAAAATAGCCATACTGCGAATTTACGATTTCTTTATTTTCAAATCCATTTCCTTTGCTTTTTCAATAAGATATAAATAAGCGTCTTCGTATGTATTAGGAATAATACCATCCAGGATGGCGTCTTTCAGAGCATTTTTTAAAATACCAACCGGCCGGGAAGGCGCTAATCCAAATATTTCCATTATTTCTTCTCCACTGACAGGTGGTTGCCAATTCCGCAAATGATCACTTTCTTCCACTTCTTTGCAACGTTGCCTGACCATTTGAAAATTTTCCTGGTAACGCTTTACCTTTTGTTTATTTTTTGAAGTGATATCTGCATCACAAAGCAACATTAATGCATCAAAATCTTCGCCGGCGTCAAATAGTAACCGCCGTATAGCAGAATCAGTAATATTTTCTTTCGTCAGGCTGATGGGACGCAAATGTAGTTCTACCAATTTTCTTACTAACCGCATTTTGTCATTTAACGGCAACTTAAACCGG
>CAMLEX010000577.1 GCA_946479055.1 uncultured Bacteroidota bacterium
ATTCAGAACCTGGATAATATGATGGCAAACTATTTCACTACGATTTATAATAACAACCACGATAATAGTAGTTCAATAACTCAATTAGATGCTAATCCTATTAACTTTTTATCAACTTATTATTTATTCCCGATTCCGTTGGCTGCAATAACTAATAATCCAAACCTGGTACAGAATGTAAACTGGAGTGGCAGTTTTGATCCCTTGCAATAGCAGTTAGTTTAAGCAAATGAGAAAAAGAGAGGAGCAAATCTTCTCTTTCTCATTTAAAAAAACATGACATAGAGTAAAAGTAAAATATTAATAAGACGTCAAATATTATTCAATACTTAAAAATGAAATATCAGCTTAAAAGTTTTTTTTCAGGAATACTTTTTACAACCAGTGTGATTGTTGCAAATGCACAATATCCCGATATCCCTTCAGATGTTCAAAAGTCTTCTGATTCATTATTAAAAGCAGCAAAAAATCATTCCGATTCTGCCTGGAATATTGCTTATCCCATAATAAAAGAAGAAGCGAAAAAAGGCAAACCATTTATTCCGTGGGCAACAAGGTTTGATGATCTGCCACAAGCGGAGATCCCTGCTTTTCCCGGTGCGGAAGGTGGTGGTAAGTATAGCTTTGGTGGCCGTGGTGGAAAAGTAATAGTGGTAACTAATTTGAATGATGATGGTCCAGGTAGTTTTCGCTGGGCCTGTGAACAAGGTGGCGCAAGAGTAATAGTATTTAACGTAGCGGGTATTATCCGGATAAAAACTCCGGTGATCATCCGTGCCCCCTATATTACGATAGCAGGACAAACCGCACCTGGTGATGGTGTATGTATCGCTGGTGAAAGTGTATGGATCAATACACACGATGTCATTATTCGTTATATGCGTTTTCGTCGTGGCGAAACATGGGTAGGAAGGAGAGATGATGCAATAGGTGGCAATCCTATTGGTAATATCATGATCGATCATGTGTCTGCAACATGGGGTTTGGATGAGAACATGAGTATGTACCGCCATATGTATAACGACAGTACAGGATCGCAGGAACAAAAATTAGGAACCGTAAACATTACAATTCAGAATTCAATCTTTGGCGAAGCTCTTGATACCTGGAACCATGCATTTGGAAGTACATTAGGCGGAGAGAACTGTACATTCATGCGTAATCTATGGGCAAACAATGCAGGCAGAAATCCATCTATTGGCTGGAACGGTATTTTCAATTTTGTAAATAATGTTGTATTCAACTGGGTACATCGTTCAATTGATGGCGGTGATTACCGTGCACAATACAATATCATCAATAATTATTTTAAACCTGGTCCCGCTACTCCAAAAAATAACGTTGGTCATCGTATTCTTAAACCGGAAAGTGGAAGAAGCAAACTGAGTTATCATGTGTACGGCAGAGCTTATGTAAATGGCAATATAATGGAAGGTTATCCACAGATAACAAAGGATAACTGGAATGGCGGTGTTCAAATTGAAGAAATGGCTGATGCCGGAGAGTATACAGATAATTTGAAATGGAACAAACCACTGCCTATGCCGGCATTGACTATTCTGAATGCAGAAGATGCGAAGCAATATGTACTGGCAAACGCCGGAGCCACGTTACCGAAAAGAGATGCTGTAGATAAAAGAATTACAGAACAGGTAAGAACCGGTAAGATCGCTTACAAAGAAGGTGTAAAATTGCCGGAAACACAATTCAAGCATCGCCGTTTGCCAATTGATTCTTATAAGATAGGTATCATCACAGATCCTTCACAGGTGGGTGGCTATCCTGAATACAAAGGATCGCCTTATAAAGACAGCGATAATGATGGTATGCCAGACGATTGGGAAAAAAAGAAAGGATTGAATCCCGGAAATGCTGCTGATGCAACACATACAGCAAAAAATGAAGCAGGCTATACTTATATAGAAGAATATCTTAATAGCGTAGTGCCTGTACAAAATGTAACGCCGGCAAAAGGTTTTTAATTTAATATTGAACCCCGAATGCCTTTAACAGGTAATAAAAACAGGTTGTGTTGGAGATTTGCTTATCAAAAGAATATCGTTATGGAAAGAAGTGTTTTATACATGCTGTAGTGACATGTATCTGTCTTTCTATTGTTTTCAATAAAAGCTTTTCTCAAAAAGTTGGGAAACCTTTACCGCCACTTTATGTAGTAAAAGGAAAGCTTCACTATATTCCTGATTCATTAGGAAATCGGATTCCTGATTTTTCTTATTGCGGATATAAAGCAGGTGAAAAAATAATCCCTGATGCAACAATAAAAGTTGTGGTTCCGGTTAAGGATGGCGATGCCACTTTACGTATTCAGTCAGCTATTGATTATGTAAGCAGGTTACCCATCGATGCAAATGGTTTACGCGGAGTTGTATTATTGCAGAAAGGCATTTTTAAGGTAGAAGGTAGTATGCAGATTCATACTTCAGGTGTAGTGTTAAGAGGATGTGGATCGGGTAATGATGGAACTACCATCGTCGGTGCAGGCAAGGATAGAGCAACATTGATCAGGATGTTTGGTAAAAAGGATAAGAATGTTGCGTCCTCAATAAATATTACCGATGATTATGTCCCTGTAAATGCAAATGCAATTCATGTTGGCGGCGTAAACAATTTTAAAGCAGGAGATAATATTTTTATTGCACGGCCTTCCACCAAAGAATGGATCGAAGTGTTAGGAACTGATCATTTTGGCGGGGGTATTACATCATTAGGATGGAAGCCAGGTCAGCGGAATATTGAATGGATAAGGACAGTTACAACTGTTCATGATAATACGATAACATTTGATGCGCCATTGACGACTGCATTGGATAAAAAAATGGGTGGCGGCACTGTTGCTACTTTTGCATGGCCTGGTCGTATCAGCAATTGCGGCATTGAAAACCTGCAGCTTATTTCAGAATATGATCCTGCAAATGAAAAAGATGAGGATCATCGCTGGATGGCGATCACTATCGATAATACAACAGATGCATGGGTAAGACAGGTTAGTTTCAAACATTTTGCAGGGAGCGCTGTAGCTATCTATGAAAATGCATCGAGAATTACAGTCGAAGATTGCATCTCTCAACAACCGGTTTCTGAAATTGGTGGTGAAAGAAGAAATACTTTTTTTACGGCGGGGCAGCAAACCTTATTTCAGCGTTGCTATGCTGAAAATGGTATGCATGATTTTGCTACCGGTTTTTGTGCCGCTGGTCCTAACGCTTTTGTACAATGCGAATCAAAACAACCTTTCAGTTTCAGCGGAGGTATTGATAGCTGGTCATCCGGCGTTTTGTTTGATGTAGTGAACGTAGATGGCAATGCCATCAGTTTTCTGAATCGTGGACAAGATGGACAGGGTGCAGGCTGGAATATTGCTAATAGCGTATTTTGGAATTGCAGTGCGGCAAGAATAGATTGTTATCAGCCACCCACTGCTCAAAATTGGGCATTTGGCTCCTGGAGCCAGTTTGCGGGTAATGGCTACTGGGGTGAATCGAATAACAATATTGAACCACGCAGTTTATATTATGCACAATTAAAAGAAAGAGTTGGGGCTTCAGTCAATGATCGTGTACAGGTAATGGATATAGAAACGGAAGCCAGTAGTAGTCCTTCTGTAGAAACCGCAATGGAATTAACGAAACTTGCATCTTTACCTGCAAAAACTTTGCTGGAGTTTATTAATGAAGCATCACAACGGCTGGCGATCAATACAAATGCAAGGGGGATAAGAACCATTGATGAAATAGGTGTAAAACACATTGAGACTATTTCAAAAGCTCCCATTTTGCAAATTCAAAACGGCTGGTTGGTTCGTGGTAATAAGATAATGACAGGTAACAGATCAAACGTACCCTGGTGGAGTGGCAGTGCTAGAATTTATGCGTTGGAAAAATCCGGAAT